>SKNG01000427.1 GCA_007120685.1 Paracoccaceae bacterium
GCGGCGCTGATCCCGCCCGCGCCGAAGGTTTCCGCCGGTGCATCGCTGAACGCGGGCGTCAGCTTTGACCTGCCCGACGCGCCGGGCTTCGGCGGCGGTGCGGGGATCGGGGCCGGGATCGGGGGGGGCATCGGAGCGGGCGTGTCGCTTGGCGGCTCGGCCGGCCTGTCGGCCGGCGCGGGCGTCGGCGCCAGCCTTGGCGGCGGTCAGGTCGCCTCGGTCGGCCACCAGGTCAACCTCGCCGACATCCTGTTCAGGGAGGACGCATGATGCCGGGACCCGATGTCGAAATCGACGAGATGGAGGCGGAAATCACCGGCGCCACGCGGCAGGTCGAGCGCTCCCTCGACCGCCGCACCGCCCCCGGCGAGGCGGCGATGGCGCGCCGTCTGCGAGAATTCATGACGCGCGAGGCGTGGCGCACCGCCCGCCTGAGCGACGACTAGAGGAGCGGCGCAGTGCCCGAGGATCGCCTCTATGACGCCGACATCGTCGACACCCGCCCGGTGATCGAACTGGACGGAGAACAGTATGAGACAATCCCCGAACTGCTGGTCTCGGTGGAGATGCGCGAGCAGCTTGGCGGGCTGAGCAGCGTCGAGATCCTGCTCGACAACCACCTCGACCACGAGGGCGTGGGCCTGGATTTCGCGTGGGAGTTCACCGAGACAAACCGCTTCGCCCCCGGCGCGGCGCTGCGCCTGCTGACCGGCGATGCCGCCGCGCCCACCGAGCTGTTCCGCGGCCGTATCAGTGCCGTGGCGCTGGAAATGGCAGAGCGCGGCCAGCCCCGCCTGCGGGTGATGGCCGAGGATGCGTTGATGCCATGGCGCATGATCCGCCGCGACCGGACCTTCGCGGAAGGTCCGCTGCGCGACCTGCTGGAAAGGCTGACCGCCGACACGGGCCTGACCGCCGTGATCACCGGCCTGAACGACGAGGTGGACGCCCAGCAGCAGCTCAACGAAACCGATCTCGGCTTCCTGCGGCGCCTGCTGGAACGCTACGACGCGGATGCGCAAGTGGTGGCCGAGGAACTGCACATCTCGCCCCGCGCCGCGGTGGACCGGGGCGGCGTGACGCTGGAACTGGGCCGGCAGTTGCGGTCGATCCGCGTTACGGCCGATCTCGCCGATCAGCGCGCCGAGACGCGGATCAGCGGCTTCGACCTGATCGGCGGCAGCGCCGAGGCGATCACCGCCAGCGAGGACCAGCTTGGCCCCGGCGAGGGCGTTACCGGCAGCGAACTGGTCGAGGACGCCTTCCCCGGCACCGCCGACCGGCTGACGCGCATGGCCTTCCGCAACACGGCCGAGGGGCAGGCACTGGCCGACATGGCCCAGCGCCGCCGTGCCCGCCGCTTCGTGATCGCCGAGGGCGAGGCGACCGGCAATCCCGCGATCCGGGTCGGAACGGTGCTGACGCTGGAGGGGCTCGGGCCGCGCTTTTCGAACGACTACTACACCGTAAGCGCATGCCACCGCTACCACC
This sequence comes from Paracoccaceae bacterium, assembly GCA_007120685.1. Lineage (GTDB taxonomy): Bacteria > Pseudomonadota > Alphaproteobacteria > Rhodobacterales > Rhodobacteraceae > Pararhodobacter. The sequence goes on from SKNG01000427.1 coordinate 1,492, forward strand.
GGCGGCAGGGCTATCGCACCGATTTCACGGCCGAATGCGCCTATCTGGGGAGGATATGATGACCGCCCAAGTCCTGCCCAACGCGGCGCTGGAACTGGGCGAGGTGACCTCGGTCGCCGACCCCAGCTCGCTGAACCGGGTGCAGGTCAGGTTCCTGTCGCGCGGCCCGGAAGGCGGCAGCCTCGCCTGGGCGCTGGTGGCCGCGGGCTTTGCCGGCGACCGCAACGGCGCCTTCCTGATCCCCGATGTCGGCACGCGCGTGGTGCTCTCCTGCCTCAACGGCGACCCGCGCTATCCGGTGGTGCTGGGCGCGGTCTGGGACGGCTCCACCGAGAGCCCCGAGACGCTGGAAGGCGATGCGGTCGACCGCTGGAGCTTTACCGGCAAGGCCGGCACCCGGATCGCGATGATCGAGGAAAGCGGCAATTCGCAGATCGTGCTGGAAACGGCCGGCGGCAACCGCATCGAGATCAACGACAACGGCAGTTCGGTGACGATCACGCAGGGCGGCAACGAGGTAAAGCTCGATTCCGGCGGCATCAAGCTGCAGAGCGCCAGCGCGGTGGAGATCGAGGCGAGCACCTTCCGGCTCACCGCCGCCTCGGCGAATTTCGACACGCCGCTGGCAAACTTCTCGGCGCTCGTCATGTGCCAGCTGCTTCAGACCAACACGGTGGTCTCGGCCACATACACGCCAGGTGCGGGGAACATGCTGTGAAACACGTCACGTTGCTCGATGGCCTGAACCTGGACGGCGCGCCCGCCTCCGCGGTGCTGGCGCCGACGCTGCTGCGCTACGACCTCGGGCCGGATGTGGTCGAGCGCTTCTTCGACGACCTGAAGCGTGACGACTGGCTGGACGCGCTGAGGGCGCGCGCCGAGTTGCAGCAACGGAGCGGGCGGGCGCTGGTGGACCAGCATGTGCATCGCAAGCTGGTGCTGGTGGCCGTCGATGCGGCCTGCCTCGCGCCCGGCTTTCCCCGGCTTGACCCCGCCAAGGTGCCCGAGGCCGCGATGGTCATCCGCCGCGAGGTCGGGCCCGGCGCGGATGCCCCCTACGGCGTGCAGATCTGGGCGCAGGACCGGCAGCACCGCCCGCTTGGCTGGGTGTCGGCACCGGAAGGGGCCCTTCGGCCCGACAGCGACTTCGACCCCGACGCCGCGCGTCGCCGCAGCCGCCTTGCCGGACGCAACCCCGCGCTGCGCTTCAGCCTGCGCATCACCGGCGATGCCGACGGCGTGTCGGAGACGGTGCACCGGCTGTTCCCGATCCCGCCGGACATCGCCGCCAGGATCGGGCGCTCGATCTGGTTCGCGCCACTGCCAACGACCTCGATGGCCGTGGCCCCCGCCGCGGCGCCGCCGCCGCCCTTCTCGCTGGCTGACGTGAAGGCGCGGGTGCCCAACCTCTTGCGCATTGACCGCGACGCCGCGCTTCTGCCGCCGGCAAACGGCACGGTGACGCTTGCACAGTTCCGCAATCCTCCCAACGACGGCATCGCCGCACTGCGCTCGACGCTGACATGGCTGGGGCAGGAAACGGGGTTCTTTACCGGTGCCGACAGCGCGGCGAGCCTGCGCGCGGCCCTCGCCGGCATCACCATCGCGGGCACCACGCAGGGCAACCTGCGCGACTGGTTCGACGCCGCCAATGCCGCCCTGGCGGAAGACCGCGACCCTGCCGGCGGCGCGTCCGTCTCCTTCCTCGACCGCAAGGCCGGTCCGGGCGCGGTCGCCACGCCTCAGGCATGGCCCGCCATCACCCAGGCGCAGTTCGACGCCATCGCCGCCGGGGCGATGACCGCCATGTCGGCCCGCTGGGGCACCCTTTCACCCTCGGTGACGCGCTTCGGCCCGGCGGGCGACCGCTATCACGTCCGCTGCTTCCTGCGGGTGGACGACTGCCCCGGCTGCCCGCCGCGCATCCTGTGGTCGCCGCTGAGCCGCAGCTACACCATCCGACCCTGGTTCGAGAGCGCCGGCGCGCCGCCGCAGATGATCGAACTGCCCGACCTCGGCAACCTCGCCGACATCCGCCCCGACATCGCCGTGAAGGTGCCGCCACAGATCCAGCAGTTCATGGACAAGATCAATCTAGACGGGCTGATGGACGGCAAGGCGCCGAAGACCAGCCTGTCGTTTGGCATGATCTGCGGTTTCTCGATCCCGATCATCACGATCTGCGCATTCATCATCCTGCAGATCTTCCTGACACTGCTGCATATCATCTTCTTCTGGCTGCCGTATGTGAAGATCTGCATTCCCTACCCCATCGTCGAGACCGAGGAGGGCGAGTGATGCAGAGCCCGTTCCTGCCCGGCCTGCCGATCGGCTTCCCCCTGCTGCCGGTGCCCGATGCGACCGGCACCCTGCGCTGGCCGAGCCTGGACCAGTCGGTCCGCCAGACGATCCGCGCCATCCTGATGACGCGCCCCGGCGAATGGTTGCTTCAACGGCAGCGTGGCGTGGGCCTTGGCACCTATCTGCAGCAGCCAAACGGGGCCGAGACCCGGCGCAGGCTGCGCGAGGCGATCACGCGCGAGGTGGGACGCATGGAGACGCGCATCAAGCTTGACGGCGTGGAACTTGCGCCCTCGGGCGAGCGCGGCGAGGAGATCACGATCACCATCCGTTACCGCATCAAGCGCAGCGGCGCCCCCGGCACCGTCAGCGTCACGATCAGACCGGGAGGCTGAGGCGATGTCGGGGCCCGTCCCGCGTTTTTCCCTGGCGGACATGACCGCGCAGCAACTCGCCGAGGAAATGATCCGGCGCGTACCCGCGCACACGCCGGAATGGAAGAACCCGCAGGTCGGCGACCCGGGCCGCACGCTGATCGACCTCGTGGCATGGCTGGGCGAGACGATCCTCTACCGCGTCAACCTGCTGCCCCGCCGGCAGCGGCTGGAGTTCCTGCGCCTGCTCGGCCTGAAGCTGCGCGCGGCAGAGCCCGCCCGCGGGCTGGTCACGCTCGCCCACAAGAAGGCCAGGGGCGCCGCCCCCGTGCTGGTGAAGGAGGGCACCCGGCTGGAAGGGCCGGTGCCCTTCGAGACCCGCGCCACGATGACGGTGCAGCCGTTCGAGGGCCGTCTCTATTACAAACGCCACCTCACCGGGCCCGAGGCCGACGCGCTGAAGGAGGTGATCGCCGACCTTGCCGAACTCTACGGCGTCGAGGCCGCCGACCCCTACGCCACCACGCCCCTCTTCACCGAGGGCCGCGCGATGCGCGAGGGCATCGACCCGCTGGCCGACAGCGTGGACACCACCGTCTGGATCGCGCTGCTGGCGCTCGACGAAAGCGCCGAGGCCATGACCGCGGCCCGCGCCGCCTTCGACGCACAGCCCGCCCTGCTGGACGTCGGGGTCATTCCGCGGCTGGTCACGCCTGACCCCGACCCCGACGCGCCCGCGCCGGTGCCTTTTGAACATTTCGACTGGGCGATCAGCGCGCGGGCCGAGATCGGCGGCGAAACGCAGGACATCTTCGTCCCCCTGCAGACCCACAACGACACCACGCAGCAGATGACGCGCGAGGGCACGCTGCGGCTGGTGCTGCCCAATGCCGACGTCGTGGCAGTGCCCGAGAACGACCTCGACGCCGATCTCGATGCCGGCCTCGGCAACCGCCCGCCCCGCATCGATGATCCCAAGGTTTCGGTGCGCCTGGCCGGCTGGGTGCGGATGCGCCCGCGCAGCGCGGAAGGCGTGCTGCCGCTTAGCTGGATGGGGATCAACGCCGTCACGCTCGATGCGCGCGAGACGCGGCGGCAGATCCAGATCGGCACCGGCAGCGGGCGTCCGGCGCAGGTGATGAAGCTGCCCGCCGGCCATGTCGATCCCGACAGCTTCGCATTGTCGGTGCAGGAGGGCCGCAGGGGCTTCGTGCGCTGGCATGCGGGCGAGGACATGGCCGGTCAGGGCAGGCATGACCGCTTCTTCATGCTCGACGCCGCAGAGGGCACGGTGACCTTCGGCGACGGGCTGAACGGCATGATGCCCGAGAAGGGCGCAAGGGTGCGGGTGGATCTGATGCGCTCGGGCGGCGGGGCGGAAGGCAACGTCGCCGCCGGCACGCTGAGCGCGGTCGAGGCGCCCGGCCTGGTCGCCGCCCAGCCCGCCGCGATGAGCAAGGGGCGGACGGGGGAGATCCTGGAACAGGCGGAAAAGCGCGTCTCTGCCTGGCTTCAGCATCAGGACCGCTGCGTGACCGAGGCGGATTATCGCGCCATCGCCGGGGCGCTCGACCTCGCCCGCGTCGAGGTGCTGCCGCGCTTCCGCCCCTACCAGCAGCGCGACAACGTGCCCGGCGTGGTCTCGGTGCTGCCGCTGCCGCAGAAGGCGGTGCAGCAGCCGCCCAACCCGCGCCCCGACCGCCGGTTGATCGAGCAGGTGCGCGCCCATCTGGAGCCGCGCCGCGTGATCGGCACGGAACTGTTCGTCATCGCGCCCGACTACGTGAAGATCGGGCTGGGCGTGGCCGTCACCATCCGCGAGGGCTTCGCCGAGGAAACCGTGGTCAACGACCTGCGCGCGGCGCTCTACGCCTTCTTCTGGCCGCTGCGGGGCGGCGGTCGCGACGGCACGGGCTGGCCGCTGGGGCAGGCGGTGATGAACCTGGAGGCGGAACTGATCTCCGCGCGCGTGACCGGCGTGCGCACCAGCGGCGGCGCCGCGCTGTTCCTGCTGGGGCCGGCCGGCTATGTGCCGGTGCCGAAGGACGCGGCGACCGGCGCGCAGGTGCTGACGCTGGAACGGTGGCAACTGCCCGAACTGATGCAGCTCGACATCGCCGTGGGCACCGGCGCCCCGCCCGCCACCCTGTCGCCGGGCGCTGCAGGCGGCAGCGGCGGCGGCAGCGGCGGCACCGCCGTTCCCGTGATCCCGGAGGTCTGCTGATGCGGGACGCACAGGGACAGGTCTATTGGCAGCTTTGCCGCGCGGCGGATTTCCTGCCCGCCACGGCAGAAGCGCTGTGGGACGGCGAGGCGCAGGCGCTGCGGCTGGCCTCGACCCCGC
>SKNG01000142.1 GCA_007120685.1 Paracoccaceae bacterium
ATTCTCCTGTTCATGGGGTGCTCCCTCGCTGGCGCCGGCGGCAACCGGCATAGGTGGTGATGTCACCTCCCAGTAGGGCAGCGCCCCTCCACAATTTCCAGCAATTCTATGACTTCACCGGGTTGCGGCGAGCGCATGCAGCGGCCCCTGGCAGTTGATCGGGGCCACCTCCATGCTGCAGTGCGGTCTCTCCGAACCGGCCATTCGGGCTTGTTGCCGGCGCAGCTTTGGTTGGCGATGATCTGGATCACGAGGTTGCCCACCCTGTCCAGATACAGCCTGATGCTTGGGCACAGGATTCGAGCGGCAAACAGCCCCACATCCTCAGCAACGCTACAACCAGAGGCCCTCACATCGGATTGATGCCTGTTCCAGATGTCCTCAGCGTCCCATCCCTTTGTCGGCATCATGGAACAGGTTGGCAGGCGGGTTGCTCTGAGGCGCGAGGGCCGTGCCCGTCGACGTCCCGCAACTCCCGCTTCCGATGCGCCAACCGGACAATGGCCGCCGCCCCGGCGGGGCGGCGGCCATTGTCTGCAGATCACACTGTGCGGTGCCGAAAAAGCCTACTTCTTCCGCGCCTTGCGATTGGCATAGCGTCGGTCGCGTTCGGCTTTTCGCAGCGCCTCATCCTGGATGGTCCGGGCGACTAGGCCATCGAGCCGCTCGCGCCGCTCCCGTTCAGCCAGAGCAATGGCATCGGCGGCAGCCTGACGTTCGGCCGCTTCGGCTGCGATGCGCCTCTGCTCCTGCTGCTGCCGCTCGCGCTTCAACCTGTCCCGCTCGGCGTGCCGTTCGTCTCTGGCAACGGCGATCGCGCGCCGCTCTTCCTGCCGGGCCAGCCGGGTCGGGTCGTCCGCGGCCATTTTGGCGCGGTAGGATTGAAGGAGCGCGGCCTTTGCGTCAGCGGCAGCGCTGCGACGGTCGGCAAGGTCATTGGTTCTGTTTTGTATCAATTCAGTTTCCTGCAGGATTTCATGTGACCTGAACGTCAGGCCTTTTCGTCTCGTTTGGCCGGCGGGGCGGAAAGGGTCGCTTCAACTGGACGATTGACGACCTTGGCCAGTCGGGCATTCCAACCACCCAAGTTCGCTTACTTGTCAGCCTCGGTAGCTTGAGCGGCCGGCGTGTCAGCTTCCGTCGGCGTGACTGCGGGCTGCCGGTTCCAGACGGGCTTGCGCGCGAACTTGGGTTTGCCTTTCTGGCTGAGGAATTCGGTCAGGTCAAACGGTGGCTTCGTGGTCGAATATCCCATGATCTGATCCTTGTCGTTGGAGGGGGCGAGATCTGTCGCAACGTCTCGCGGCCCGATGATCCGAGGGCGGCTGCCGACGGCCTGAAATACTGGGCGATGCTGCCCGTGGCGATCGGACGCCAAAGACACGCAAGCAGGCGGCGCGGGTGAAAGGTCCGACTCAACGTGGCAGTGCCAGTCGCGCTGAATGTCTCCTCGTGGCAAGCAGCCACTACAACAGCGATCAGCGTGGTGCCCGCAGTTTATGACGACGCGTTGACGCTGATTACCGCGCAGATTCGACATATGCGTCGGCTACCCGTTGGCCCGGGATGCGGATCGCGGTGTTTTCAGCCTTCGACACCATGATCGAGCCAGAGGCTACCCGCTATGCGCAAAGAAAAGCGGGGGACACTTTCGTGGCCCCCCGCCCGTTTTTCCTGCGCTGACCCTGCGCTCAGGCGAGTGCGAGGTTCGTCGCGGATTCACGACCATTGCGGTCGCTTTCCAGATCGAACGTCACGGCCTGCCCGTCATTCAGCTGACGAATCCCGGCGCGTTCCAGCGCGGTCACGTGGACGAACACGTCCTTGGACCCATGCGCGGGTTGAATGAAACCGAAACCCTTGGTGGCGTTGAACCATTTCACGGTGCCATTGGCCATCGTGATGTCTCCTGTCTTTGTATGCCACCCACATGATTGCGATGGCCCGGCTCAGTGTCGTCAGAGTCGCAACTGAAGCCGTTAGGAGACAGAAGGTCGAAAGAAGATGCCTTGCGAAAAGGTAGATACCCATCGGCAGGTGGAATTGCAAGGTGCAGGGCGAAATAAACCCGCAGGGCCTCGCCGCGCCCGGCGACACGCCCGGTTTAGGCCGGCGTGACGGCGACCTCGACGTGCATCCCCATCACGTCCCCGGACCTGCCGTGGAAGCTGCCGGACACGGGCGCGACCTGGGTGATGTGGCGGGCGGCGGCGACAGGGATCAGGTTTGCCGAGCCCATCGACCGGTTCGTGGGATCGAAGGCGATCCAGCCCGCGCCCGGCACGAAGACCTCGACCCAGGCATGGGTGGAGCCCGCGTCAGTCCAGCCGATGATGTCGCTGGAGGCAACGTAAAGATAGCCCGAGACGATCCGGGCGCCGAAGCCCAGCGTCCTGACGGCTTCAGCGAACAGCACCGCGATGTCGCGGCACGACCCCCAGCCGCGGTCCAGTGTCTCCAGCGGCCCCTGCGTGCCCTCCACCTCGCGGCTCTGGTAGTTGATCTGGCCGGAAACGCCGTTCGCGACGTCCCTGAGCAGCGACAGGGTATCGGTTGGCCGCGCCATCACGAAGCTTTCGACCCAGCCTGACAGCCGCCCCGCCACATCGACGTATTGCGGGCGGGCCAGCGCGCCGAGGTCGGTCCAGTCCTCGGCAGAGTAGCGGAAGGGGTAGTGCTGCGCCGAGGCCGCAATGTCGAACACTGGCCAGGTTGGCGCGACCAGATCGACGGTCATGCGGCTTTCAATCGTCAGGACATCGGTCAGGCCCGCGAAGCTAGCCGTGGCGACGGCGTTTCCACCCACGTCATGGGCCCAGGTCACGACCGCGTCAGGGTGGACCAGCAGATCGAACGACATGAGCCGCAATTCGCGCGTCTCGCGCGGGCGCAGCATCAGGCGGTGTGGACCCGGTGCGACGAGCGTTGCGTATCGGTATTCGGTTCGGTGGGTGATGTTCAGGACCGGCATGACCGTGACCCCGGCTAACCGGCTGTGCGATCGCCGCGGCCGCCTGTTGCAAGCGGCATGTCCGATTTCCACGAGGCCTGCGTCTTGCAATGCTTGCAGATGCGCTCGCCGAACCCTGCACTCCGGAAGGTCGCCGCGCAGCGCAGGCACTGGCGGTCGGCGGGCACGTCCCCTCGGGCTCGAGTCAGCGGACGAAACCCGGCATCGAGGTCGGTCATGGCAAGATCAGTCATCCCGGGCGCTCCTTGCGTCGGACCGGCCGCACGAGGGCGCTCGGGCGGGGATCGGCTTCTCAGGGCGCACCGGCAGATGCAGCAGCGGGGCGCGGTAGCGCCCGCGTGTTTACATATGGGGATTGCCGTGTGAATTGCCATCCTTGGGCGCATTTCATTGCCCGCTGGTGCCGCATTGAGCGTCAGATGTCGTCGTTCCGGACAGCGTTGCAGCCGCTGGCCAGCAGAGGCTTCGCGAGGCGGGGCCACCTCGTGGTGCTGTTCAGGCGGCCTTGGGCATGTTAGCCCTCGTATCAAGATACAGAAAGGACCGCAGGGCGCATGGATCTGTTTCGCACCATCTACAGTTCGCGGCCCTTCGGTTTCGATGCCGCGATGCTCAATGGCATCCTTGCCGATGCCCGGCGTCTGAACGCGCGTGACGGGATCACCGGCGCCCTGATCTGCCGCGCCGACATCTATTTGCAGTGGCTCGAAGGACCGGAAGCCAAGGTCCGGCAGGCGCTGGAGCGCATCACCCGTGATGACCGCCACCTCGAGGTCCGGGTCCATGTCTCGGAACCCGTGACCGAGCGGGTGTTCGGCAACTGGGCGATGCTGGACGATCCGGCCGCGACCTGGATCTGGACGCAAGCGGAGGTGGCGGACGACGCGGTCGAACGGGCCACGCCGGAGGAGGTCACGGGCTTCTTCCTGCGGCTACGCGACGAGATGAACGCCCGCGATGCCGGCTGAGCCCGCAGACCGGCGGTGCGCGGGTCGCGAGGGGCGCAAGGCATGGACATGACGCGGCGTGGTCTCATGTCCCTCGGGCTGGCCGCAGCCATGACTGGCGGTGCGGCGACCTCGGGCGCGGCCCAGACCACAAGGATCGAGGCGTTCGCGATGCACCCGGAGACAGGCTGGCGCTTCTTTACCGACGGGGTGATGGGCGGTGTCTCGACCGGGCAGGTCGTCTTTGTGCAGGAGGGCGGACGGACCCATGCCCGGATGACCGGGCGGGTCAGCACCGCCAACCGCGGCGGCTTCATCCAGATGCGGCTGGACCTGACGGCGCCCCCGCCCGCAGATGCCGCCGGGGTGCGGCTGGTGGCGCGCGGCAACGACCAGCGTTATTTCGTGCATCTGCGGACAAGCGGCACGGTCCTGCCCTGGCAATACTATCAAGCCGGTTTCGACGTGACGCGGCACTGGGCCGAGTTGCGTCTGTCTTTCACGAGCTTCCGCGCCTCTGGCGGCCTCCTGCGCGCCACGCCCCGTCCGGGCAGCCTGTCCTCGCTCGCCGTTGTCGCCTATGGCCGCGACCATGACGCCGAGATCGAGGTGCGAGAGGCAGGGTTCTACTGAGACGAAGGGACAGCGTTGCCGCCTGGTGGCTTGATTCAGCGCATTGCGAACCGGAGCTGTCGCGTTCAGGATTCAAAACTACGCCCGCGTTGAAGGAGACCGCATGACCCTGTTCCCGATCTTCCTGCTGACCTGCGGCGTGGCGGGGGCGGCGGGTGTGTTCTTCAAGCCGGGGCAATGGTATCGGGACCTCGACAAGCCCGGCTGGACACCGCCGAACTGGCTGTTCCCCGTCGTCTGGGCGGTTCTCTATGTGCTGATGGCGCTGGCTGCGACCCGCGTGGCGGCCTTGCCGGGCACCGCGCTGGCGCTGGCGCTCTGGGGCTTGCAGATCACGATCAACACGCTCTGGTCGGGGGTCTTCTTCGGGCTGCACCGGATGCTGGCGGGGGCTGTGATCATCGCGATGCTCTGGCTGGCCGTGCTGGCGACGACGCTCGCCTTCTGGACCCATGACGCGGTCGCGGCGCTGATGATGGTGCCCTACCTGGTCTGGGGGACCTACGCGCTGGCGCTGAACACCTCGGTCTGGCTGCGCAACCGTGACCGGGCCGTTGTCGCCGAATGAAGCGGCAAAGGCATCGAGCCATCGGCATTGCTGCCGTCTGACACGAACCCGGGACGACCGTCATGCCCATGCCCCTGCGAGAGGCCAACCTCACCGCCCTGACGCCGGTTGCCCGCTGCGTCAGCCATGAACATTCGCGGCGGGGCCGTCCTGCACCCATCGCTCCAGCTTCGTGATGGCGGAGGGTGCATCGCCTCAGAGACTGATTGGAAATGAGTTGAGTGAATTCAGCAGGTTGTGCTTCTGTTCGGTTGCGAAGCTGAACGGAGATCACAATGGCCTGGACCGAACTCACTCGCGCGCAGCATAAGCGCAAGACCGCGCGCTATCCCAGCGATTTGACGGCAGAAGAGTGGGCGGTTGTGTGCCCGCTCTTGCCCGGCCCGAACCGTCTTGGGCGCCCGCGGACAGTTGACCTGCGCGCGGTCTGGGATGCCATCCAGTATATCGCGGCGTCGGGCTGCGCGTGGTCGCTCCTGCCCCGTGACTTTCCGCCGGTCTCGACCGTGCGATACTATTTCTACCGCTGGCGTGACGATGGGCTGCTGGCCGAGATCAACCGGACGCTGGTCGCGCAAGCGCGTCATGCGGCGGGTCGGGGCATGCAGCCCACGGCGGGGGTAATCGACAGTCAGAGTATAAAAACCTCTGAAAACACGTCGATTTCCGGCTTTGACGCAGGTAAGCGGATCAAGGGGCGAAAGCGCCATATCATCGTCGAGCGGACCTTCGCATGGCTTGGCCGCTGCCGCCGTCTGGCAAGGGATTGGGAAAAAACCATCGACAGCGCCGAGGCATGGCTGCTCATCGCCCACATCCGCCGCCTCACCCGCCTGCTCGCAAGAGCCTGAAATCATTCAGACCATTCTGAATCGGACTCTTAGCGGATCTTGACCGCAAAGCATTCGGCGAGAATAGCAAAGTTCCAATCTGACATTCACCCGCATCCACTTAAACGGGACTGTCAGACGCCGAATAGAACCCCCATCCGGGCGCGGTCGGTGGCGGCATGCTCGGCGATCCAGTCGCGCACCACACGTTGGTCGGGGCCAAGGCGACGCTCCTTCAGCCAGATCAGTCGGTGCCAGTAGCTCGCCGGCACGACCGAAGCCCTTCCCAGTGGCATCACGAGCGTTCCGTCGTCCACGGCGTGCAGGTTTTCGGAAAGGCCTCCGAGCACCAGCCCGATTCCGAAGCGCGCAAGGCGCAGGCTGCTTCCGGATACGGCGATCTGCGGGACCGCAGCGGAGGGGGTTCCGGCTTCTTCGATCGGGATCGCCGTCCGGCGGCTCCATTCGGACCAGTCGGCCCAGTCCGGGTCCGAGGTCGGCACCTCGATCCGGGTCAGCGGCACGCCGGCAAGGCTGCGTGTCCCGGGCCCAAG
>SKNG01000106.1 GCA_007120685.1 Paracoccaceae bacterium
CGGAACCACAGATGCGCGAAGCCGAGCAGGGCCAGATAGATCACGGCGGCCACGCCGATGGCGGCCATCGTGCCCACCTGGCCGATCAGCCCGAAGCCCCAGCCGTAGAAAAACAGTTGCCCCAGAAGGGCCGACATCAGGTAGCCCGTCAGCGTCATCCGCCCGAGCGGCGCCAGAACGCGGCGGGTGCCCGCCATGCCGCGCGCCGACAGCACGAAGGCGATCAGCATCAGATAGCCCAGCGCCATCACCGGCGATTGCAGGTTCAGCATCGCCCAGGGGCCTGTCGGATCGTCCATCAGGCGCATGGTCAGCTTCATCGCGAGCCCGGCCAGCACCAGCACCGCGCCGAGGCGCAGCAACACCCCGCGATTGTCGCTCAGCCGTGCGATCAGCCCGCTCTTGCCCGCTGCCAGCCCCAGCAGGAACAGGCCGGAAAGGATGAACAGCCGCAGCAGCAGCGTGCTGTCAGCGCTATCGGATGCGTTGGCCATCATCTGCAGGTTCTGGCGGATGATGTCGATCAGCGAGGGCGAGGCGAAGGCCTCGATGCTGTCGACATGCCCGCGTGGCGGCGGAGCGGCCACATCCATGCCCGAGATCGCCAGCGCCAGCGGGCCGGCGAGGATCAGCAAGGAGGCGATCCCCGCCAGCAGCCATGACGGCAGGCGCGCGGCGAAGGGCAGGATCATGCCCAGCGCGGCATAGGTCATCAGGATATCGGCCCAGTAGAGGAACACCGCGTTGAAGAGGCCGATCAGGAAAAGCGTCAGCAGGCGCTGGATCAGCCGGCGCAGGGGGATGCCGTCATCCGTGCCGAGCCGGCCCAGAATCAGGCTGAAGCTGACCCCGAACATGAAGGAAAACGCCGCCAATGCCTTGCCATCGACGGCGCTGCGCAGGAAGGCCCAGGCGAGCTGGTCCACCGCGCCCAGCGTGGCGGCGCGGGTTTCCGGGGTCAGATAGGCGAGGCCGGCAAAGGTCATCATGTTCATGACGATGACTCCGGCCAGCGGTATGGCGCGCAGGGCGTCAAGCAGGCCGTCGCGCCCGGCGTATGGGGGTGTGGCGGATTGCGTGTTGCGCGGGGCGCCTCGTGTCCCGGGACCTGCCCGCGGCTTGGTCGGAGCAACGCTATCGCCCGCTTGTAACATTCCTGTCATGGTACTGGGAGCGCCAGTAATGTCGAGTCGCCGCCCCTGTGGTCGGCAGGATCACGCCCGAAGGGTTTCCACGCCGCGCGGTTACGCCTCGGCAGCCGTGATGGTGGCACGCACGGCGCGTTGCCAGGCGCTGTAGCGTGCTGCGCGCGCCTTGGCGTCCATCTGCGGGGTGAACTGACGGTCAAGCGCCCAGTCGCGGGCGAAGCTGTCGGCATCCGGGCCGATGCCGGCCCTGGCGCCGGCCAGCCAGGCCGCGCCCAGCGCCGTGGTTTCCAGCACCTGCGGGCGGTCCACCGGCGCATCCAGGATATCGGCCAGGAACTGCATGGCATAGTCGCTCGCGCTCATCCCGCCATCGACGCGCAGCGTGCCGGCGCGGGCCGGGGCGCCGCTTTTTGCCCAGTCGTCCTGCATCGCGCCCCACAGGTCCCGCGTCTGAAACCCCACGCTTTCCAGCGCCGCGCGGGCCAGCTCCTCTGGCCCGGTGTCCCGCGTCAGTCCGTAAAGCGCGCCGCGGCATTCCGGCTGCCACCAGGGGGCGCCGAGGCCGGTGAAGGCCGGCACCATGATCACCTGCTGCGCCGGGTCGGCGTGGCGGGCCAGCGTGTTGCTGCGGGGCGCGCTGGCGATGATCTTCAGCCCGTCGCGCAGCCATTGCACCACGGCGCCGGCGATGAAGATCGCGCCTTCCAGCGCATAGGTCACCTGCCCGTCCAGCCGGTAGGCGATGGTGGTCAGCAGCCGGTTGTGCGAGGGCACCATCGCCGCACCCGTGTTCATCAGCGCGAAGCAGCCCGTGCCATAGGTCGATTTCAGCATGCCGGGCTGGAAGCAGGCCTGGCCGATGGTCGCCGCCTGCTGGTCGCCCGCCACGCCCAGGATCGGCAGCGCCTGGCCGAAGAGCGCCTTGTCGGTGGTGCCGAATTCGGCGTTGCAGTCCATGACTTGCGGCAGGAGCGCGTGCGGCACGTTGAAGAGGCGCAGCAGATCGTCGTCCCAGTTGCCCGAGCGGATGTTGTAAAGCGCCGTGCGGGCGGCATTGGTGGCGTCGGTGGCATGCACGCGCCCTCCCGTCAACTGCCAGATCAGGAAGCTGTCGACGGTGCCGAAGGCCAGTTTGCCGGCCTCGGCCTTTTCGCGCGCGCCGGGGATGTGCTCCAGCAGCCAGGCGATTTTCGTGGCCGAGAAATAGGGGTCCAGCAGCAGCCCCGTGCGGCCGGTGACCAGCCCCTCGGCGCCCTCGTCCCGCAGCCGGCGGCACAGCGGCGCGGTGCGGCGGTCCTGCCAGACGATGGCATTGTGGATCGGCGCGCCGGTCTCCCGGTCCCAGATCAGCGTGGTTTCGCGCTGGTTGGTGATGCCGATGGCGGCAATCTGCCCGCCATTCCGGCCCGATGCGTCGTCGATGGCGCCCTGCACCGTGGCGCGGGTGCTTTCCCAGATATCGGCCGGGTCATGCTCTACCTGACCGGGCGCGGGGTAGTGCTGGGCGAATTCCTGCTGCGCGGTGGCGAGAGGGCGCAGGCCCGCATCGAAGACGATGGCGCGGCTGGATGTGGTGCCCTGGTCTATGGCGAGTATCTGCATGCCTGTTTTCCCTCCGGCGCCGGCCTGGCGCCCCGGGGCAAGCCTAAGCCCCGCCGCCGCCTTCCTGCAAGAGCGCCAGCGCCTGGGCGTGGATAGCTGCGTTTGCCGCCGCCAGCACCTGCCCGCCGCCATGCGCCGGCCCGCCCTGCCAGTCGGTCACCACCCCGCCGGCCGCCCGGATCACGGCGATCGGGGCGGCGATGTCATGCGGACCCAGCCCGGCCTCGATCACCAGATCGATCTGCCCAACCGCGACCAGCGCATAGGCGTAGCAATCCGTCCCGTAGCGGGTCAGACGCGCGGTCCGGGCGACACGTTCGAAAGCCGCGCGCTCCATGGCCGTGCCGATCTCGGGGAAGGTGGTGAACAGCGTGGCCTGATCCAGCGGCCGCGGCGCGCGGGTCTGCAGGGCTATGCGGCCATGCGGCCCGTCCAGCCGCGCCCGGCCCAGCCCGCCCATGAACCGCTCGCCGATATAGGGCTGGTCGATCAGGCCCAGCACCGGCCCGCCGGCATCGTTCAGCGCGATCAGAACCCCCCAGGTCGGCGTGCCGCTCATGAAGCCGCGGGTGCCGTCGATGGGGTCCAGAACCCAGGTCAGCCCGCTGGTGCCGGGGGTGGTGCCGGCTTCCTCGCCCAGGATGGCGTCATCGGGGCGCAGGCGTGCAAGCAGGGCGCGCATCGCCGCCTCCGCCTCGCGGTCGGCGGCGGTGACGGGGTCGAACCCGCCGGCGGCATGCTTGTTGTCGGCATCGAGCCCGCGCTGGCGGAAATGGCGC
This sequence comes from Paracoccaceae bacterium, assembly GCA_007120685.1. GTDB lineage: Bacteria > Pseudomonadota > Alphaproteobacteria > Rhodobacterales > Rhodobacteraceae > Pararhodobacter. Next base: position 3,530 of record SKNG01000106.1, read on the forward strand.
AGGGTGACGGGTCGGGCGGCGTCGGCCAGCGCCTCGGCCACCTGCCACAGTTCGGCGGCCAGCGGGGCAGGGTAGGGCAGGGGCATAGGGATATCACCGGCGGGACCGCCGCCTGGAGTGCGGCCAGCCCTGCCTAGGCCATGGAAACTACGCGCACAAGTGCAGGGCCGGCGCCCCGCCTGGACGTTCCTGGCGCCTGTGTCGACGCGTTCCCGCCGGGCCCTGTTTCAGGCCGCGTCCGACAGCACGCGCGCCAGGTCGAACAGCCGCCGCCGCTGGGTTTCCGGGATGGCGTAATAGGCGCGGATCAGTTCCATCGCTTCCTTGTTGGCCAGCGGATCAATGGACTCTGTCGGCTCTGACCGGTCCAGCCCCTCGAAGAAATAGTCGATGCCCACATCCAGCGTCGAGGCGATGTCCCACAGCCGCGAGGCGCTGACCCGGTTCATCCCGGTTTCGTATTTCTGGATCTGTTGGAACTTGATACCAACTGCATCGGCCAGCTGCTGCTGGGTCATGCCGATCATCCAGCGGCGTTGACGGATCTTCTTACCCACGTGAACATCTACCAGATGGGGCACGGTCATCTCCTTGTTGTCGTAAGGCGGCCTGGCAATCACGCGTTCGGACCACGCATGACGGGGAACGGGCCGTTCCTTCCGCCTTGCCTTCATAGTGAAGCAAGTTTCGTGCCAACACGGGATCCGAATACTCTTTTCGGTTGAAATCGGCGCTCCGGCTTGTCGGCAAGGTCCGCCGGGTGAGCCGGGCGCGCAGGGACACGCCGAACGTGTTTTGCATTTTGCAATCCGAATTGCACAACCAGCGCGTGCATTCCTGTTATGCAAACGCCTTTTGCGGGGTGTTTACCTTCTGGCCGCGGCGACGCATGCTGCGCGCCTGCGCGGCCCGCACTCACCGTCACTGGCGGTGGCCTGCGGGTCCGGTTTCCGGCGATCCGGCCGGTTTGAAGGGAGAATACAGAATGCGCGCCTTCGTTCTGGCAGCCACCGGCTCGCCACCATCGCTGATCGATCTGCCGGTCCCCGATCCGGGGCCGGGCGAGGTGCGGCTGAAGATCGCCGCCTGCGGTCTGAACTTCGCCGATCTGCTGATGGCCGAGGGCAGCTATCAGGACACGCCGCCCGCGCCCTTTACCATGGGGATCGAGGTGTCCGGCACCGTCGAGGCGCTGGGCGAGGGGGTCACCGGGCTGGCGCCGGGCCAGCGGGTGGCGGCCTTTGCGGGGCAGGGGGGGCTGGCGGAATACGGCTGCTTTCCCGCCGCGCGCTGCGTGCCGCTGCCCGATGCCATGCCCTTTGATGTGGCGGCCGGGTTCGTCGTCACCTACGGCACCTCGCATGTGGCGCTTGAGCATCGCGCGCGGCTGAAGGCGGGCGAGACGCTTCTGGTGCTGGGCGCGGCCGGCGGCGTGGGCCTGACGGCGGTGGAGATCGGCGCGCGGATGGGCGCCAGGGTGGTAGCCGTGGCGCGCGGGGCCGAGAAGCTGGCGGTGGCGCAGGCGGCCGGGGCCGAGGTGCTGATCGACAGCGGCGGCGACGCCGATCTGAAGGCGGCTTTCAAGGGGCTTGGCGGGGTGGATGTGGTCTATGACGCGGTGGGCGATCCGGCAGCCTCGGCCGCGTTGCGGGCGCTTCGGCCCGAGGGGCGGTTCGTGGTCATCGGCTTTGCCGGCGGTCAGGTGCCGCAGATCCCGGCCAACATCCTGCTGGTCAAGAATATCGACGTTATCGGCTTCTATTGGGGCGCCTATGCCGGTTTCGCGCCCGAGGTGCTGGACGGCTCGCTGGCGCGGCTGATGCAATGGTATGACGAGGGGGGGCTGAAGCCCCATGTCAGCCATGTGCTGCCGCTGGATCGGACAGCCGAGGCGATGGACCTGATGCGCAAGCGCAAATCCACGGGCAAGGTGGTCATCACCATGCAGGGCTGACCCGGCCCGGGCCGCCGGTCGTGGTGCGTCCAACCGTCAATCCTGCTCAGCCAGCCTCGGCCGTAACCGGGTAGACCGGGGCGGTGGCGGCACGGGGCGGAGCGGACCAGGCGCCGCGCAGCAGATCGGCCAGCACCTGCACCGCCGCGCCCGGTCCGCTGGCCAGCGCCTTGGGCGACAGGTAGAGGTTGATCAGGAAGCTGCCAAGTTCCGGCAGCGTGCCGCCATGGGCGATGCGTTCGGCATTGGGCGGTTCGGTGCCTTCCAGCAGCGCATGCACGGCCATGTCGCTGCTCACCGCGGCCTCCAGCGTGCGGTCCGATTCGCTTTCCACCGCCGTTTCCCAGGCCACCCTGGCCCGGTCCAGCGCCGCCACCAACCCGGTCCGAAAGGCGCAGAACCGACCCTGCGCCAGCCGCAGCGGGCGCTGGCGCCAGGCCTGCCCGCCCGGCGCGCCGATCCAGATCAGCGGCAGGCACGCCAGACTTTCGCCACCCGGCCCGCAGCCGGTCTCGGTGGTCAGCACCAGATCGGCCTGCCCCTCGGCCAGCGCGCGCAGCGCCTGATGCGTGTTCGACGCCACCAATTGCACCTTCATCCGCGGAAACAGCCCGGCGAAATGGCGCAGCACGCGGGGGATATGCGGGTAGACGATGTCGTAGGGCACATGCAGCGCGATCTCGCCCTCATGCGAGGCGTCTGTCAACTGGGCCACCGCCTCGTCATTGATCGCCAGCATCCGCCGGGCATGCGACAGCAACTGCTCGCCAGCGCCGTTCAGCGCCACCCCGCGCCCCACCCGGTCCAGCAGGGGCTGGCCAAGTGACTCTTCCAACCGCTTGATCTGCATGGATATCGCCGATTGCGTCAGGTTCAGCACCTGCGCGGCGCGCGTCACGCTGCCGAATTCGGCAATCGCCGCCAGCGCCCGCAGCGCGGCCAGATCCAGATTTCGCCTCATATCACGATCCATGAAGATAACCATCACATACATTCGCTTTTAACATGC
>SKNG01000296.1 GCA_007120685.1 Paracoccaceae bacterium
TCCACGACCCCGTCGCGCACCGCGTCGGGCTGCTGGAACATGCCGATGGCTTCCGGCCCGCCGCGCACGTCGATCTGGATGATGCCCTCGCCGCGTTCGTTCACGGCCTCGACGAATTGCAGGAAGGACTGGGTGTAGACCAGCGTTTCGGGGAAGGCGTGGACCGCGGTAAGGGTCTGCTGGGCCAGCGCGGTGCTGCCCATCAGCGCAATGGCGGCGCTCAGGCCGGTCAGTTTGAGATGTTTCATGATGGTCTCCCTGGTGTTGGGGCCGTGCCCCGGTTTGCGTTGCGTTCGGAGGTGTCCCAGATCCACGGCGCCTGTTCCCGGCGCTTGGCGGCGAATTGGGCGATCTGCGCTCGATAGGAGGCGGTCATGTCGATATCGTCCCAGCCGTTGATCAGCTTGGTTTTCCACACCGGGTCGATGTCGAACCCCAGCGCCTGCCCGGCGCCGGTGATGGTCTGCGCGTCCAGATCCACGTCCAGCGGCGCGGGCAGGGCGGGCAGCAGCGCGGCGGTGTCGGCGCGGGCGGGCAAGAGGCCGTTGTTCACCGCATTGGCCGCGAAGATATCGCCGAAGCTGGGCGCGATCACCACGCGAAAGCCGGCATCGACCAGCGCATAGACCGCCGCCTCGCGCGAGGAGCCGCTGCCGAAATTGCGCCCCGCCACCAGGACCGAGGCGCCCTTGGCCCCGGGTGCGTCCAGCGGGAAATCCGGCCCGCGCAGGTCGTGCAGCAGGAACCGGCCATAGCCGGCCGAGCGCGGCGCCGACATGAAGCGCGCGGGAATCAGCTGGTCGGTGTCGATATTCTCGGCCGCCATCCCCACGGCCAGGCCCTGATGATGCGTCCAGCCGCTCATGCCCGCCCCCGCAGAAGCGGCCGCACATCGGCCAGATGGCCGGTCACGGCGGCGGCGGCGACCATGGCGGGCGACATCAGATGCGTGCGCGCCCCCGGCCCCTGACGGCCACGGAAATTCCGGTTGGTCGAGGAGGCGCAGCGCCTGCCCGGCGGCACAAGGTCGCCATTCATCCCCACGCACATCGAGCAGCCCGAGGCGACCCAGTCCAGCCCGGCATCCCTGAACACCCGGTCCAGCCCCTCGCCCTCTGCCTGCGCCTTGACGAGCGTCGAGCCGGGCGAGACCATGCCCGGCACCTTCGCCCGCCGCCCGGCCAGCACGGCGGCGGCGGCGCGCAGATCCTCGATGCGGGCATTGGTGCACGACCCGATGAACACCTGATCCACCGCCACCTCGGTCAGCTTCTGCCCCGGGCGCAGGCCCATGTAATCCAGCGCCTGGGCAATGCGGGCGGCCTTCCCCTCGGGCGCGCGGGCGGGGTCGGGCACGGTGGCGGTGATGGGCGCCGCATCCTCGGGCGAGGTGCCCCAGGTGACCACCGGCGCGACCAAGCCCATGTCGATGCTCTCCTCGCGGTCGAATTCGGCGCCCGCATCGGTGGCCAGCCCCGCCCAGTCCTCGGCCGCGCGGTCGAAATCGGCCGGCGCATGGGGCCGGGCGCGCAGCCAGTCGAAGAGAACCTGATCCGGCGCCACCATCCCGCAGCGCGCGCCACCCTCGATCGACAGGTTGCACAGCGTCAGCCGCCCCTCGACGCTGAGCGCCCGCACCGCCGGCCCGGCATATTCCACCGCATGCCCGCGCGCGCCGTCTGCCCCCAGGGCGGCGATCCAGTGCAGCGCCATGTCCTTTGCCCCCACGCCGGGCGCAGCGGTGCCGTGAAAGTTCAGCCGCATCCGCGCGGGCTTCTTCTGCCACACCGTCTGCGTGGCCAGCACATGCGCCACCTCCGTCGCGCCGATGCCGAAACCGTAAGCCCCCAGTGCGCCGTGGGTCGAGGTGTGGCTGTCGCCGCAAACCACCAGCATGCCGGGCAGCGTCAGCCCCTGTTCCGGCCCGGTGACATGCACGATCCCCTGGCGCGGGTCATCCAGCCCGAACAGCCGCACCCCGTGCCGCGCGGCATTGCCCTCCAGCGTCGCCACCATCCGGGCGATATCGGGGTCGGTGATCCCCCCGCCCCGCCGCGTCGGCACATAGTGATCGGCCACCCCCACGGTCAGCGCGGGTTCCGCCACCGCAAGCCCGCGCGCGTCCAGCTTGGCAAAGGCGTGGTGCGAGCCCTCATGCACGTAATGCCGGTCCACCCATAGCAGGCTCGCGCCATCCTCGCGGGTCAGCACGACATGGGCATCCCACAGCTTGTCGAACAGCGTCCTCATTCCGCCGCCCCTGCTAGCGGGGTCAGCACCGGCTCCCAATGCCGCGTATCGCTGTCGCCCACGCGGTTCAGCACCATCTCCAGCCGGAACCGGTCTGGCCGGTAGAGCGCGGCCAGATGTTCCACCCCCTGCCCGGTCACGTCATAGACCACGCGCGTCAGCGCGATCAGCGCCGCGCCGGGGGTGAGGTCCAGCGCCTCGGCCACCTCGGGCGTGGCCAGCGTGGCGGAAATCGACTGTTCGGCGCGGTCCACCTGCACGCCGGAGCGTTCCAGCAGCCGGAATAGCGGCACCGTGGCGAGATCGGTTTCGGAAAAATCCTGCGCGATCGTCTCGGGGACATGGGTGGTCAGATGCGAAAACGGCGCGCCCTCGACCAGTCGCACCCGCACCGCGCGCTGCACGCGGGCCGCACTGCGCAGGGCCTGCGCCACCCCGGGGGGCGGGGTGACATAGGCGAAGGACAGAAGCCGCGCCGTGGTCTGCTGGCCCATGCGCACAAGCTGCGGCATCAGCGTGGCGAAATCGGCGGCGATGGCGGGTTGCGGCGCGGCGGGACGCGCGACCGTGGTGCCCGAGCCCGCGCGCCGCTCTATCAGCCCGTCGGCGGCCAGCGCATCCAGCGCCCGGCGGACGGTGACGCGGGAAACCCCGTGCGCCTCGGCCAGCCGCAATTCGCCCGGCAGGGCGGCGCCCGTGGCATGATCCCCGCGCAGGATCTCGTCGCGCAGCAGCAGGTAGACGCGCTGCGCCTTGCCCCCTTCCGGTGTCTGCCCCGCGATCTGCGCCATGCACCCTTCCCCGTCAAATCACGCCGGATGTTAGCGAGGCGGCGCAACAAAGCAACCGGTTTGTATGCTATGACATAAAATAAATGTCTTTTCATCGTCACCAAAGCTGTATTATCAAAAATACAGGTTCAGCGCGCGGGGTTCTGCCATGCCGATTGCCACCATCGACCTGCTGGAAGGCTACGGGCCGGATGTGAAGGCCCGCCTGGGGCTGGCCGTGACGCTGGCCATCGGCGGGGTGATCGACGCCGCGCCCGAGGCGATCACGGTGATTCTGCGCGACATGCCGCAGGCGAACTATTTCCGTGCCGGCACCCCGCGCCAGCCCGCCCACGCCCTACCCGACGGGGCAGAGGTGGTGCGCGCCTATCTGGCGGCGATGGAGGCGCGCGACCTGCCCGCCGCCCGCGCCCATCTGGCGCCGGACTTCACCATGACCTTTCCCGGCGGCGTGACCATGACCGCGCTGGAGGATCTGATCGCCTGGGCCGCGCCGCGCTACCGCTTCGTGACGAAAAACTATGACCGCTTCGACGCGATGGGGAGCGTGGTCTATTGCTTCGGCACGCTTTCGGGCGAATGGCCGGACGGCACGGGCTTTGCCGGCATCCGTTTCATCGACCGGTTCGAGCTGCAGGGCGGGCTGATCACCCGGCAGGACGTCTGGAACGATATGGGCGAGGTGCGCGGATGACCATCGACCCCATCACCCTGGCCGTGCTCGCCGGCCGCATGGAGCAGATCGCCGACGAGATGGACGCGACACTGTTCCGTTCAGCCTTCAACCCCATCATCGCCGAGGCGCATGACGCCAGCCACGGCCTTTACCACGCCGAGACGGGCGAGACCCTGGTGCAGGGCAAGTCCGGCCTGCCGATCTTCGTCGGTGTCATGGCCTTTGCGGTGAAGGCCGTGATCGACAAGGCCGCGGCTGACGGCGATCTGGCCGAAGGCGATATCTACATCTTCAACGACGCCCATATCGGCGGCACGCATCTGTCCGACATGCGGCTGGTGCGGCCATATTTCCATCAGGGCCGGGTGTTCTGCCACCTCGCCTCGGTCGGCCATTGGCACGACATGGGCGGCGCGGTGCCGGGCAACTACAACCCGCAGGCGACCGAGGTGTTTCAGGAGGCTTTCGTCCTGCCCCCCGTCAAGCTGATGCGCGGCGGCGTGCTGCAACAGGATGTGGTCGATATCATCCTGCGCAACACCCGCCTGCCGGCCAGCGCGCAGGGCGATCTGAACGGGCAGCTGAACGCGCTGGATCTGGGGGTGAAGCGGCTCGATGCGCTGCTGGCAGAATACGGGGCCGAGACGGTGCGCGCCGCGCTGGAGGCCCTTTCGGACCGCGCCGAGCGGTTGATAAGGGCCGAGGTGGCAGCCCTGCCCGACGGGCGCTGGCAGGCCGAGGATTTTCTGGACAATGACGGGATCAGTGACGCGCCCCTGCCGGTCCGCGTGGCGTTGCAGATCAAGGGCGACCGGCTCAGCCTCGATTTCACCGGCACTGCGCCGGCCACCGCCGGGCCGGTGAACATCAGCCGCGGCACGGCCGAGGCGGCGGTCTATGTGGCGATCAAGCACATCTTCCCCGGCCTGCCCGCCAATGCCGGGGTGATGCGGCCGCTGGCCATCACCATCCCCGAGCGCAGCCTGCTCTCGGCCGAATTCCCGGCGCCGACGGGGGGATATACGGAAACCATCCTGCGCATGATCGACGTCATCTTCGCAGGCTTCGCGCAGGCCGCGCCGGACCGGGTGGTTGCCAATGCCTATGGCACGATCAACGCGCTGTCGCTGGCCGGGCACCGGGGGGATGGTCGGCGCTGGGTGATGTTCAGCTTCTACGGCGGCGGGCATGGCGGCTCGGCGGAAGGCGACGGGCTGAACCACGGCAACGCGCCGATATCCACCGCCACCATCCCGCCGGTGGAGATTCTGGAAGCCGCCTATCCGGTGCGCTTCACGCAATGGGCGCTCAGGCCCGACAGCGCCGGGGCGGGGATGCACCGCGGGGGCCTGGGCGCGGTCTATGAGATCGAACTTCTGGAAGAAAGCGCGCAGGCCTTCCTGTTCGGCGAGCGGGGGTGTTTCGCACCAAAGGGTGCGGCGGGCGGCGGCAAGGCGGCGCTGAACCGGTTCGGTTTTCAAAACGGCGGCGACTGGCACGCGCCGCCGTTGGTGTCGAAAATGGTGGGGATCGGGTTGAAAAGGGGCGAGCGGGTGCGGTTGGAAACGCCGGGTGGCGGCGGTTATGGCCTGCCGGAAAACCGCGCCCCGGCGCTTGTGGCGCGGGATGTGGTGATGGGTTATCTGACGGCCGAGGCCGCCGACCGCGACTATGGGATCGCCTGGCGGGAGGGGCAGCAATGACCCGCCAGACCATGATCGGCGTCGATGTCGGCGGCACCTTTACCGATGTCTTCGCGCTGGACGAGGCCACCGGGCAGGCCCGCGTCGCCAAGGTGCCCACCACGCGGCCCGATCAGTCCGGCGGGTTCCTGAATGGCATCGGCGCGCAGGTGGCGGATCTTTCCACCGTCGCCAGCGTCGTGCACGGCACCACCGCCGGGACCAACGCGCTGCTGGAGCGCAAGGGCGCGCGGATCGGGATCATCACCACGGCAGGGTTCCGCGACGTGCTGGAGATGCGCCGCCGCGACCGCCCCCGCACCTGGGGCCTGCGCGGCGATTTCGACCCCGTGGTGCCGCGCGATCTGCGGCTGGAAGTGCCCGAGCGCGTGCTGGCCGATGGCACGTTGCACACGCCCGTCGATCTGGATGCCGTGCGCGCGGCTGGACGGACGCTGCTGGATCAGGGCTGCGCGGCGGTGGCGGTGCTGTTCGTCAATGCCTATGCCAACCCGGAAAACGAACGCGCCGCGCTCGCGACCTTGCGCGCGATCTGGCCGAATGCGCATGTCTCCTGCTCCTCCGACATCCTGCCCGAGATCCGCGAGTTCGAACGCTTTTCCACCGCCGCGCTGAATGCCTACCTGCAGCCCGAGGTCTCGGGTTATCTGGCCCGACTGGAAGCTGCCCTGCGTGAGAGGGGATTCGGCGGCGAGTTCCTGATCGTGCAGTCGAACGGCGGGGTGATGGCGGTGGATACCGCCTGCCGCCTGCCGGTGCGCACCGCGCTGTCCGGCCCCGCTGCCGGGGTGATCGCGGCCGCCTATATCGCCGAGACCGCGGGCTTTCCGGACATCATCACCGGCGACATGGGCGGCACCTCTTTTGACGTGTCGCTCATCGCCGGGGGCCAGCCGGCGCTGGCCGCGCAGACGTCCATCGACTTCGGCATGGTGGTGCGCACCCCGATGATCGAGATCACCACCATCGGCGCGGGCGGCGGGTCCATCGCCTGGGTCGACAAGGGGGGGCTGTTGATGATCGGCCCGGAAAGCGCGGGCTCCGACCCCGGCCCGGTCGCCTACGGGCGCGGCAACACAAGGCCCACGGTGACCGATGCCAATATCGTGCTGGGCCGGATCGACCCCGACCGGCCCATCGGCGGCGGGCGGCTTGATGTGGCGGCGGCGCGGGTGGCCATCGACCGGCATGTTGGCCAGCCGCTGGGCCTGAGCACCGAAGAGGCCGCCGAGGCGATCATCCGCGTCGCGAACGCCCGCATGGCAGGCGCCATCCGGCTGGTCAGCATCGAGCGCGGGCATGATCCGGCGCGCTTTGCCTTCATGCCCTTCGGCGGCGGCGGCGCGCTGCACGCGGGCGCGATGCTGGCCGAGGTCGGCCTCGCCCGCGCCATCGTGCCGCGCTACCCGGGCGTGACCAGCGCCATGGGCTGCGTGATCGCCGACATGCGGCAGGATTTCGTGCAGACCGTCAACGAGATGACCGACAGCGCCGACACAGGCGGCTTGGGGGCGCTGATCCAGGACCATGTCGATCAGGGCATGCGGATGCTGGAGGCTGCGGGCGTCACCTTTGCCGGCCGCGCGGTCGAGGTGGCGCTGGACATGGCCTATCTGGGCCAGACCCATACCGTCGCCGTGCCCCTGCCGGTGACGGTGCAAGAGGGCCGCGTCACCCCGCCCGAGCGTGCGCAGATCGCCACGGCCTTCGACGCCGCCTATACCGCCACATATGGCCGGCTTCTGCCCGGGGGCGTCACGCGCATCCTGAACCTGCGCACCGCTGTCATTGGGCAGCGGCCCAAGTTCGACCTCGCCAGCCTGGCGCCGCAGGGCGAAGGCACAACCACCCCGCGCGCCACGCGCCGCGTGCATCTGGGCGCATGGGTCGAGGCCGCGATCTACGACCGGCTGTCCCTTCCCGTCGGCGCGGCAATCCCCGGCCCGGCGGTGCTGGAACAGCCCGACACCACCATCCTGATCGAGCCGGGACTGATCGGCAGGGTGGACGCATACGGCAACTTGATCCTGACCCGGGCAGAGGCAGCATGATGGATCCCCGCAAGACCGCGCTCTTGACCGTCGACCTGCAGAACGATTTCCTGCACGGGCAAGGCGCCTATGGCCGTGCCGGCCAGAGCGCGCCGGCCATCGCCGCCCTGCCCGCCCGCATCACACCCCTGCGCGATGCCTTGCGCGCGGCGGGGGGGCTTTACATCTCGGCCCAGTTCACGCTGGTTCCCGGCCCCGATGGCCCGCTGATCGCACCCCACCTGAAAGCGCTGCGCCCCTTCCTTGGGCCGGGCGATTTCGCCCCCGGCAGCTTTGGCCACGCGCTGGTCGATGCGTTGCAACCGGCTGATTTCACGGTGGAAAAGGTCGCCTACTCGGCCTTCTACCAGACAAGGCTGGAATTCATCCTGCGTAAGACGGGGATCGAGACGCTGATCGTCGGCGGGATCGTCACCAATGGCGGGGTCGCCAGCACCCTGCGCGACGCCCATCTGCGCGACATCCACACGATCATGCTGACCGACGGCTGCGCGGCCTTCCGCGACGAGGTGCACGCGGCGACGCTGTTGTCACTGGCCACTGTCACCGAACAGATCACCTGCGCCGAGGCCACGGCGCTTATCGGGGGCACGACATGAGCCTGAAAGCCCGCCTGAAAGCCCCCGAGATCCTCGTCGCCCCCGGCGTCTATGACGGGCTGACCGCGACATTGGCCGAACAGGCCGGGTTCGAGGCGCTGTATCTCTCCGGCGCCGCCGTGGCCTATACGCGGCTGGGCCGCCCCGATATCGGCCTGGCCACCATGTCCGAGATGGCCGACACCATGGCCCTGATCCGCGACCGGGTGGCGCTGCCGGTGATCATCGACGCCGACACCGGCCATGGCAATGCGCTCAATGCCCAGCGCACCATGCGCGTCTATGAGCGCATGGGCGCCAATGCGCTGCAGATCGAGGATCAGAGCTATCCCAAACGCTGCGGACATCTGACCGACAAGTCATTGATCCCGGCGGCCGAGATGGCCGGCAAGATCGCCGCCATGGCCGATGCGCGCGCCAGCGACGAGACGCTGATCATCGCCCGCACCGATGCCATCGCGGTCGAGGGGTTCGCGGCGGCGCTGGACCGGGCCGAGGCCTACCTTGCCGCCGGCGCCGATGCGTTGTTCATCGAGGCGCCGCGTTCTGGCGGTGAACTGAAGCAGGTCGCGGCGCATTTCGCCGGCCGGGTGCCGCTGATGGCCAACATGGTCGAAGGCGGCGAGACGCCGGTGCAATCGGCCGCTGACCTCCAGGCGCTGGGCTTTGACTTGGTTATCTTCCCCGGCGGCATCGTCCGTGCCCTGGCCCGAACGGCCGAGGAGTATTACGCCAGCCTGCGCCAGCACGGATCGAACAGGCCCTTCGCCGAGCGGATGCACGATTTCGCCGGGCTGAATGCCCGTATCGGCACGCAGGACATGCTGGCCGCCGGAAAGCACTACGGCACCGAACCATGACCGCGCCTGACAACCCCGGCATCGCCCCGCCGCCCGCGCGCTTCGACGCCCATGTGCAGACCGTGATCATCGGCGCGGGGGCGGCGGGGCTGGTGGCGGCACTGGCGGCGCGCGAGGCGGGGCAGGCGGTGCTGCTGCTGGAGCGCGACTCGGTCCCCTCTGGTTCGACTGCTCTGTCGGCGGGCCTGATCCCGGCTGCGGGCACGCGGTTTCAGGCCCGGGCGGGCATCAAGGACGACGCCGCGCGCTTTGCCGCCGACATCCAGAAGAAGGCAGAGGGGCAGAACGACGCCGCGCTGGTCGATCTGATGGCAGGCCAGGCCGCGCCGGTGATCGACTGGCTGGCCGACCGCTTCGGCCTGCCCTTCAGCCTGGTCGATGATTTCGATTACCCCGGCCATTCCCGCCGCCGCATGCACGGCCTGCCCGGCCGATCCGGCCAGGAACTGATCGACGCGCTGCGCAGCGCGGCCGAGGGGGCGGGGGCGGATATCCTGTGCGAGGCGCGTGTGACGACGCTCTTCGTGCAAGCCGACCGCATCCACGGGGTCGGCTTCACCCGCCCGGACGGCGCCACCGAAGCCCTGGGCTGTGACCGGCTGATCCTGGCCTGCAACGGCTATGGCGGCAATCCCGCGCTGGTGGCCCGGCACATGCCCAAAATCGCGGGCGCGCTCTATTTCGGCCATCCTGGCAATCAGGGCGAGGCGCTGGCATGGGGGCAGGTGCTGGGCGCGCGGATCCAGCATCCGGGTGCCTATCAGGGCCATGGCAATGTCGCCCATCCGCACGGCATCCTGATCACCTGGGCGGTGATCACCGAGGGCGGGTTTCAGGTCAACGCCCTGGGCCATCGCTTCTGGAACGAGGCGCAGGGCTATTCCGAGGCCGCCCGCGCGGTGCTTTCCCAACCTGGCGGCGAGGCGGTCACCGTCTTCGATGCGCGCATCGCCGAAGTGGCGCGCCAGTTCGCCGATTTTCGTCAGGCCGAGGCCCAGGGCGCCATCCGCCATGCCGAGACGATGGCCGATCTGGCCGTGCAGATGGGCCTGCCCGGCCCGGCGCTGGAGGAAAGCTTCGCCAGCTTCGAGGCCGCGAAGCAGGGGCAGGGGCGCGATCCTTTCGGCCGGGTGCTGGCCGGCGCAGCCTCCCTGTCGCCACCCTTTTGCGCGGTGCGGGTCACCGGGGCGCTGTTTCACACCCAGGGCGGGCTGGCGGTTGATGCTGAAGCCCGGGTCCGCCGCGCGGATGGCGGTGTCTTTTCCAATCTCTTCGCCTGCGGGGGCGCGGCCTGCGGGGTCTCGGGCGCGGGGGATGCGGGCTATCTGTCCGGCAACGGGCTCCTGTCGGCGGTCACCCTGGGCCGCCTGGCCGGCCAGGCGCAATCCCTCTGATACGGGATCCGTTCTGTCGCTTCGGCCGGCGCGGGGTGACGCGCCTTTGAGGGCGCGTGCACACGGGCTTTCCAAAGCCCGTTTTCCGTCGATGCCTCTGCGTCACACGCCGATCAGCCGGATTTCGCAGCAGCCTCCGCCCATCGGGCAAGCGCGTCGCAAAGGATGATCTTGTCCGCACCGATGCAGAAGGCATTCACCCCGCGCGCCTTCCATTCGGCGGTCAGGGCGCGGTTGTCCTCGGGCGTCGGCGCAAAGACCGGCAGGATCACCGGCACCTCGGCCGCGCGCGCCAGCCCCGTCATCCGCTCCAGTTCCGCCTGCACCGCCGCATCGCGCCAGTTGCCGCCCAGCCCCATCGACACGGCCAGATCGAACGGCCCCAGCATCAGTGCCGCCAGCCCCGGCACCGCAACGATATCGCCGAAGGCCGCAGCCCCGGCCGCCGTTTCCACCAGCGCGATGGCGCCTGTCTCAGTGTGCTGGCGGGCGCGGTAGCCCTCCCAGTCGCGGATGTAATGACCGCCAGAGCGGCAGCAGGGGCAGGCGCCGCGCAGGCCATCGGGGGCAAAGCGGGTGGCCGCGACGGCCTCGGCCGCCTGCTCGGCGCTTTCCACATTCGGCACCACCACCGCGCCCGCTCCGGCATCCAGCGCCTTCATGATCTCGACGCGGTCCAGCCTTGAGACCCGCACCGCCGGCGCCAGCCCGGCAGCATCGCAGGCGCGGATCAGGGTCTCGGCCGTCTCGATCCCGAAGGCGCCGTGCTCGCAATCGATCACCGCGAAGTCGAAGCCGGCCGCGCCGATCATGTCCACCACCTCGGGCGCGCGGATCTGCGCCCAGGTGCCGCGCAGCAGCCGTTCTTCCCGCAGCATCCGGACCAGCGACCGGCTCATCCGTCCGCCAGCCCCAGCACCGCCTTGACCTTGATCTCCACCAGGATCCCCGGCATCGAGAAGCCCTTGACCGCGAAGCCCGTCCAGGTGGGGTAGCGGCCCAGGAAATAGCGGTCCTTGACGGCGAGGAAGGTCTTCAGGTCGGCCATGCTGTCGGTGAACCAGGTTTCCAGTTCCACCACATCGTCGAACGTGGCCCCGGCGGCGGCCAGCACCTTGCCCACATTCTCGAAGGCCTGGACGAACTGCGCCTCGGCCCCTTCGACCACCTTCAGATCGGCGTCGCGGCCCACCTGACCGGAACAGTAGAGCCTGTCGCCCACCAGAATCCCGGGGGCGTAGTGGTAGGTATCGTAGATATTCTCCATCCCCGGCGGGATGATGACCTTACGCGTGGCCATGGCAGACCTCCCTTGCAGCTTTGGCGATGTCATTGGCCGAGGGCATGTAGGCCCGTTCCAGCCGGTCGTTATAGGGCACCGGCATGTCCGGCGCGCCGATCCGTTTCACCGGCGCATCCAGCCAGTCGAAGACGTGTTCGGAAATCTGGGCGGCGATCTCGCCCCCGAAGCCGCCGAATAGCGGGGCCTCGTGTACGATCAGCGCGCGGTTGGTGCGGCGGACGCTCGCCAGGATCGTCTCGGCGTCGAAGGGGCGCAGGGTGCGGGGGTCGATCACCTCGGCCTCGATCCCGTTGCGGGCCAGCCGGTCGGCGGCAGCCAGCGCGCGTTCGACCATGGCGAGCGTTGCCACGATGGTCAGGTCGCGCCCGGGCCGGACGATGCGGGCGACGCCTGGGGGCAGGGCGTAGGCTGCCTCGGGCACCGGGGCGGCGGCGCCGAGATAGAGGAGCTTGTGTTCCAGAAACACCACCGGGTTGTCCGAGCGGATCGCGGCGGCCATCAGGCCCTTGGCGTCATAGGGGCTGGAGGGGCAGTAAAGCTCCAGCCCCGGCACGTTCAGGAAGAAGCTTTCCAGCGACTGGGTGTGCTGCGCGGCTAGCCGGATGCCAGCGCCCTGCGGGCCGCGGAACACCACCGGCACTTTCGCCGCACCGCCCAGCATGAAGCGCGCCTTGGCGGCCTGGTTTACGATCCCGTCCATCATCAGGGTGACGAAATCGAAGAGCTGGATTTCGGCGATGGGGCGCAGGCCCGACAGTGCGCCGCCCACCGCGCAGCCGGCGATGGCACCCTCGGATATGGGCGTATCGCGCACCCGCTCGGGGCCGAAACGGTCGTAAAGGCCGCGGGTCAGGCCGAAGATGCCGCCGATGGGGCCGACATCCTCGCCCAGGACGATCACCGCGGGGTCGCGCGCCATCTCTTGCGCCATGGCCTCGGTGATGGCCTGGGCATAGGTCAGTTCGCGGCTGCCCGGGTGCGGTTCGGGATCGGCGGCCTGCGCGGGGGCGAGCGCGAGGCACTGTGCGCGGGCCAGGTCAGGCTCGGGGGCGGTGCGGGCGGCCTCGATGGCGGCCTCGATCTCGGCCTCGACCAGTGTTTCGATCCGCTCGCATTCGGCCCTGGCGACCCCAGCGTCGATCGCGCGGGCGCGCAGCCGGGACAGGGGGTCGCCCTGTTTCTCGGCCTCTTCCTCGGCCTCGGTGCGGTAGCGCGGCAGGTTGGCGCGCATCGAATGGTCGTCCCAACGGTATGTCATCGCCTCGATCAGCGACGGTCCTTCGCCCGCCCGCGCCCGCAGCACCGCGCGTTCGGTGGTGGCAAACACCGCCTCGGCATCGTTGCCGTCGATCCGTTCGCCCGGGACCCCGTAAGCCGCCGCGCGCTCGGCGATGCCGGGGCCGGCGGTGACGGCGGTCGAGGCGGTGGACAGGCCGTAGCGGTTGTTCTCGCAGAAGAAGACCAGCGGCAGTGACCAGACCGCCGCCAGGTTCATCGCCTCGTGAAAGATGCCCTCGTTCGCCGCCCCGTCGCCGAAAAAGGCCACGCCGACGCTGCCATCCCCGCGCAGCTTTGCCGCCAGCGCCGCCCCGGTGCCCAGCCCCATCCCGGCGCCGACGATGCCGTTGGCGCCCAGAATGTTGCGGCTCATGTCGGCGATATGCATCGAGCCGCCAAGGCCCCCGCAATAGCCTGTGGCGCGGCCGAAGAGTTCTGCAAACATTCGCGCCGGGTTGGCGCCCTTGGCCAGCGTGTGGCCGTGGCCGCGGTGATGGGTCAGCAGGAAATCGCGATCCTCCAGCGCCCGGCAGGCGCCCACCGCAATCGCCTCCTGCCCGACCGAGGAATGCGCGGTGCCCTTGATCTCGCCGGCCAGGAACAGCTCCTTGGCGCGTGTTTCGAAGCGGCGGATCAGAAGGCCCATGCGCAGCATCGCGCGCAGGTCGTCAGGGGAAAGCGCGTTCGTCGTCATCGGCCATAGACCAGGTTGGGCAGCCAGAGCGCGATCTGCGGGAAGACGGCCACCAGCACCAGCGCCACGATCTGCAGCGCGATGAAGGGCCATTGCGCGGCGTAGATGTCGGTGAGCGAGATGGTGGGCGTGACCCCCTTCAGGTAGAAGCACGCGGGCCCGAAGGGCGGTGTCAGATAGGCGATCTGCATGGCCAGGTTGAACAGGATCCCGAACCAGATCGGGTCATAGCCCATGCCGGTGACGACCGGCAGGAAGATCGGCATGGTCAGGAACAGGATGCCGATCCAGTCCAGAAAGAAGCCCAGGATGATGAAGCACAAAAGCATCACCGCCAGGATGATCGCCGGCTCTGGCGAGATGCCGGACAGCAATGCACGGGCAAAGGCGATGCCGCCCAGCAGGTTGTAGACCCCGATCAGCGCGTTGGTGCCGAAGACCAGCCAGAACACCATGCCGCAGGTGCGCAGCGCCTGCATCAGCGCCCCGCGCAGCATGTCCCAGGTCAACTCGCCCCGCGCCCAGACCGCCAGAAGCATGCCCACCACGCCCACGGCGGCGGATTCGGTGATGCTGGCCAGTCCCGCGTAGATCGACACTAGCACCGACCCGGCAGCCAGGATCGGCAGCGCCACGCGCCACAGGATCGCGCGTTTCTCCGCCGCGGGCAGGGCCAGGTCCTCGGGGTCGGCGGCTGGGCCCATGGCGGGGTTCAGCCGGCAGCGGATCAGGATGTAGCCGATATAGAGGCTTGCCACCAGGAGCCCCGGCATGAGCGTGGCGAGGAAGAGTTGCGAGATTGACACCTGCGCGGTCAGGCCGAAGAAGATCAGGATGATCGAGGGCGGGATCATCGTGCCCAGGCTGCCGCCGGCGGTGACGATGCCGATGGCAAGCTTCTTGTCATAGCCCAGCCGCAGCATCTGCGGCAGCGCCACCAGGCCCAGGAGAACGATCTCGCCGCCGATGATGCCGGTGGTCGCGCCCAGGATCACCGCCAGCGCGATGGTCATGATGCCCACGCCGCCGCGCAGCGAGCCGCCAAGCATCTGAAAGGCGCGGTAGAGGTCGCGCGCGACGCCGGATCGTTCCATGATCGAGGCCATGAGCACGAACATCGGCACCGCGACCAGCGCGAAGCTGCCCAGCAGTTCGGCGGTGCGCGAGCCGACGATGAACAGCCCCGGCGTGCCGAAATGCCACCAGGCCAGGCCCACGGCGATGGAGCCCGAGACGAAGGCCAGCGGCACCCCGGCGGCGATCAGCACCGCCATGGTCAGCACGATGCCCAGGGTCAGCGTGGCGATATCCATCAGTCACGGCCCCGCATCAGGTCGATGCCGCGGCGGATCACGGCCAGCAGGAACAACACCGCGCCGATCAGCAGCATGCCCTTCAGGAAGGCCGGCGCCGGCGTGTTCCACGAGGTGCCCGAGCGTTCCGGCGTCCACATCCCGGCGGCGTTGAACCGCAGAAGGCTGTTTTGCGTGATGGACCACATCGCCACCGCCAGCCCGGTCAGGAAGATCACGCCGACCAGCAGCCCCAGCCCTTCGAACAGGCGCCGAGGCAGGGGGGGCAGCTTGTCGATCAGCAGGGTGACGCGGATATGGCTGCCTTCGACCATGCAGACCGCGCCGCCGATGATGAAGGCGGCACCAGCCAGCAACCCCGCGATCTCATGCGCCCAGATCGTCGGCCGGCCGAAGCCGTAGCGCATCACGATCTCGTAGACCATCATCAGCGCAATTGCCAGGAAGCCCCAGGACAGGGCGGCACCAAGCGCAAGGATCAGGCGGTCGAACAGGCGCAGCATGACGGCTCCGGGCGCGCGGGTGGAAAGAAGCGGCGGGCAGCCCGGCCAGGGGCTGCCCGCGGGGGAGTGCGTTCAGTTCCCGGGCTTACAGCAGCCCCAGGCTTTCCAGAAACGCCCGGTGGCTGTCCACGATGCGCCCGGCCAGTTCGCTGCGGCTGCCCCAGTCTTCCCAGACTTCCATCGTCATCTCGCGGAAGATCGCGGCCTCTTCCTCGCCGAATTCGATGATGGTGACGCCCAGTTCGGTGGTGACCCGCTCGATGGCGTCCAGATCCTCCTGGGTCAGCAGTTCCTGCAATTCGACCGACAGCGCGTTGCAGGCATCCTCGAAGGCCTGCTGATGCTCGGGCGAGAGCGCCTCCCATTTGTCCAGCCGCACCGACATTTCGGTGGTCGGCATCGAGTGGCGCGCCAGGATCGAGTATTTCGCCAGATCGTGCAGGCCCAACTGGGTGTTGAAGCCGATCCCGGCCAGATCGACGGCATCCAGCGCGCCGGTTTCCATCGCGGTGACCGAATCGCCCACCCCCATGGTCACCAGCGAGGCGCCGGCGCGGTTCAGCAGGTCGCTGGCCAGCCCGCCGGGCGCGCGCATGCGCAGCCCCTCGAAATCGCTGACCGTGTTGATCGGCACGGTCGAGGGGATCTGCTCTTCCGGCCAGTAGATCGGGCAGATGAAGTAAAGCCCGTGCTCGGCATAGGCCTCGCGCGCCAGTTCCATGCCGCCGCCCTCGTGCCACCAGCGCACCTGCTGTGCGGCATCGGGATAGGCGGCCAGCGTGTCGCCCAGCGCGCCCATCGCCGGGTCGATGCCGGCGAAATAGCTGGGCGCCGAATACTGCCCGTCCAGGATGCCGGCCTGGATTGCGCCCAGCGTCTCGGTCACGCCCACGACGGCGCCGCCGGGCAGCACGGTGATGTCGATGGCGCCGCCGGTTTCCTCGCGCAGCCGGCCGGCCATGGCCTCGAATGCCGTGGTGGTGGTGGCGGTGGCGCCGAGGAAGGTCTGCATGCGGAAGCTCTCGGCCTGGGCCGATCCGGCGATCAGGGCGGCCAGCGCCGCGGTCGTCATCAGTCGTTTCATCTCATCCTCCCAGATGGTTGTTGTCAGGCGACGGGTTGGGGCTGTGGGGTCAGCATCGCCCGCGCCTCGTCCACGGTGGCGGGCTCTCGGCCCAGTTTCTGCGCCAGTTCCACCACCCGGGCGATCAGCTCGGCATTGGTGGGGCAGCCCAGTTCCTCATAGGGGTAATCGCCGGTGCCGATGCTGATATGCCCGCCCGCGCGGATGATCTTCTCGGCCAGGTTCAGCAGGTTGCCCTTGTAGTTCACCACCGTCCAGACGAAGCGGCGCCCCGATGGCAGGAACATCAGATGCGCGTCCAGCCCCGCCTCGGTCCCCGGATGGCCGGACAGGTTGATGCCGTCGGTCAGGCAGAAGCAGACATAGGCGGGCTCGTCGATCACCCCCATCTGCAAAAAGGCGTCGATCTGACGGGTGAAGCTGACGTTCCAGGACACCAGATAGGGGATCAGCCGGTGATGGCGGATGCGGCTGGCGAAATGCATCAGCGTGGCGGTGGAATTCTTGTAGATCAGATCGGTGGTGGTGTAGCGCTTCGCCGCCGGATCCCACCAGTCCACATTGACCGAACCCACATCCATCGGCGCGAAATCCGGCGCCGTGGCCGGGTCGGCCATCGCCGCCTCGATGGCGGCGAAACGCTCTTCGGCGCTGGCGTCATTGGCGACATAGCCCAGCGAGGGGTGGATCAGGATCGGGCAGGCCTGCCGGATCAGGCGGTTGGTCTGCAGGTTGTGTTCGCGGCCATTGTCGGGCGCGCCCTCGGCGCTGCGGCCGTGGTAATGCAGGATCGACGCGCCTTCGCGCCAGCAGGCCTCGGCATCGGCGGCGATCTCCTCGGGCAGGAAGGGCACATGAGGGTTCGGATCGCGCGGCGCCAGTTCGTTGACCCGCGCCTCGATGATGAGTTTTTGCATGACCCCTCCCAAAGCCTGCCGAACTATGTCTTTTGACATATATATCTTTCGTCATAGATTATGGCAAATGGAATCTCGACGGAGCAATTGGTGACCGCATTCGACGACGACATCGCGTTGGACCTGCGCACGCTGGTCGAGAACCTGCCGGGCAATATCGTCCGGCGGGTGCTGCATGCCGACGGCCGCTTCACCTATGCCTATCTCAGCCAGGGCCTGTCCGAGATCTTCCGCATGGACCCGGCCGAGATCACCGCCAGCGATGATGTCGATTTCCACTGGATCCACGTCGATGACCGTGCGGCATTCCGTAAGGCGCTGCTGGAATCGGCGCGCGCGATGACCAATCTGGATATCGAGAACCGGGTGATCGGAAGCGACGGTGTGACGCGCTGGGTGCGCTCCATCGCCCGGCCGCGCCCCGGCCCGGCGGGTTCGGTCATCTGGGATGGGGTGGCGCTGGACGCGACCGAGAAGCGCCGCGCCGAGGACGAGATGCGCGCCGCCGTCGCCCGGGCCGAGGCCGCCGACGCCGCCAAGTCGCGCTTTCTGGCTGCCGCCAGCCATGACCTTCGCCAGCCGCTGCAGGCGATGCGCTTTCATCTGGGCGCGATCGAGCATCTGGTGACCGACCCGCGCGCCACCCGCAGCATGGCCCATCTGCGCGACTGTCTGGGCTCGATGCAGGATCTGCTGGGCTCGCTGCTGGATGTCTCGCGGCTGGATGCCGGCGTCGTCACCCCGCAGCCCGAAACCGTCACGCTGGCCCAACTGGCCGACCGGCTGGGCGCGGAATTCGCGGCGCTGGCCCGCGCGCGCGGCATCGCCCTGCGGCTGGATGCGGGCCAGGCTGCGCTGCGGATCGACCCGGCGCTGGCGGGGACAGTGCTGCGCAACCTTCTGCAGAACGCGCTGCGCTTCACGCCGGATGGCGGGCGCGTGGCGCTGCGCCTGCGCCATCGCCGTGGCCAACTGGTGGCGATGGTCGCCGACAGCGGGCCGGGGATTGCGCCCGCCGACCGGGCGCGTATTTTCGAGCCCTTCGCCCGGATCGGCACGCCCGCGCAGGATGGCGCTACCGGCCTGGGGCTGGGGCTGGCCATTGTCACGCGGCTGACGGCGCTGCTGGGCGGGCAGGTGCGGCTGCGCAGCCGCCCGGGCCGTGGCAGCGCCTTCCGGGTCACGCTGCCCGCGCGGCTGGCCGAAGAGGCCCCGGCGGACGCCGCGCCGTCGCCGCCGGCCGCCACCGGGCTGGCGGGCCTGAGCGTTCTGGTGGTCGAGGACGACCCGCGCGTGGCCGAGGCGCTGACAACCCTTCTGGACCTCTGGGGTTGCGCCGTCACGCCCTGCACCCGCGCGCGAGAGGCCGAGGCGGCGCTGGCGGGCGCCGCCCCGCAGGTTGTGATCACCGATTTCCGGCTGGCGGGCGGGCGCAGCGGGCTGGATCTCTTGCGCGCGCTCAGGGCGCAGGCCGGGGTCGCCTTTGGCGGGATTGTCCTGACCGGCGAGGGCGACCGCGACAGCCTGCGCGCCATCGGCGCCGAGGGCTTTCTGACCCTGCACAAGCCCGTGGCGCCGGCGCGGCTGCGGGCGGCAATCGGCACGGCATTGCGAGGACTGGACAGATGAAGATCCTTCTGGCCGACGATCACGGCCTGTTCCGCGCCGGCATCGCCGACATCCTGTCGCGCGGGTTTCCGGACGCGGCGCTGGATCAGGCGCAGGACCTGCCTTCGGTCCTGCAGCGCCTGGAAGGGGGCGACTACGACCTGATCCTGCTCGATGTCTTCATGCCGGGGATGGAGGGGGCACCCTCGGCCCGGCAGGTGGCCGATGCGGCGCCGACGACGCCGGTAGTCGCGGTCTCGGCGCTGGAGGACCCGGCCGCGATCCGGCGGCTGATGGAGACCGGGATCGCCGGTTTCATTTCCAAGTCGGTGGATCACGACCGCTTCGTGTCGGGGCTGCGGTCGGTTCTGGAAACCGGCGCACCCTTTGTGCTGGGCGCCATCCCGGCTGCCGAGCCGCCGCCCGAACTATCGCCCCGGCAGCGCCAGATCATGGATCTTATCCGCGAGGGGCTGTCGAACCAGCAGATCGCCGCACGGCTGAACATCGCCGAGGGAACGGTGAAAATCCATGTCTCCAGCATCCTGCGTGCGCTGGGCGCCGCCAACCGGACCGAGGCAGTGGCGCTGTGGTTCGGGCATGCGGGTGTCTGAGCAGACACCGCGCCGCTGAAACGGCCAGCCGCGCCGGACAGCGATGCGCGTACCTGGCTTTTCCGGCAGCGCGGCTTACGAGGCTCAGTGCTTTCCGGCCGGCGCTGCCGCGAGGCGCAAAGGGCAGCGATAGAGAATGCAGGACCTTCGCGGGCATGGCCGCCGCGCGCGCTCGGGCCAGAGCGTCGCGCGAAAGGCATCTTGCCGGCCGCGCTGCCCGCAGCTCTCCACTGAAGGTCTGTAAAGAGTGCTGCCGCACTCCGGCGGCGCGTCCTCACGCCGCTGCAGGTCGCTTCGGGGCGCGGATCGGGGTTGTTTGCGCGCTGCTTTTGACGGCTTCAGCGGCCAGTGTTCGCGCAACTGATATCCGCCCGGTCTTATACCGTTTCCGGTTGATCGCTTCGGCAGGCGCGGGGGGCGGGGTGACGCGCCTTCGAAGGCGCGTGCGAACGGGCTTTCGAAAGCCCGTTCTTCGCCATTGCGCATGCGACCCGAGCCAA
>SKNG01000453.1 GCA_007120685.1 Paracoccaceae bacterium
CAGCTCCCGCAATCAGCTCTCGGCAGCAAGGCGCCCTTGCAGGCGATGAAGGAATGGCACAAACTCAAGCCACAGCTGTTCAGGAAGCAGCCATACTACCTTCCGGGATGTGACACGTAAGATGTCATGCATTGTCAATGATGGCGATACCCGCAACAGTTGACAGAGCTTTTATGCCCGCCTCTTCTTACCTCCAGCGCTTCGATGCGTCCGGGACGAATGTTGAACCTAATCGGTTTACGTGCCGCACCTGCAGTCAGGGCCACTCCCCTTAACACCCCCGCCCACGCAAGATACACAATAATAACAACCCCTTAACCCCCTGTCCACGCGTGGCCGCTTCGCCCCTACTTCCGTCCCTCCCCTCGCCTGACCACTTGACACCCCCCGGCCTTCTCCCAAAGCTCCCCCCGCCAGCCCAAGCCAGCAGGAGCCCGCCCCATGGCCGAGCCCACCATCCCGCTCGTCTTCGCCGCCGCGCTGATCACCGCGCTGGCCACGGGCCTCGGCGCCCTGCCCCTGCTCGCCGGGCGCCACATTACCGCGCGCTGGCTGGGCATCGGCAATGCCGTCGCCGCCGGGCTGATGCTCGCCGCCTGCTACTCCCTGATCGTCGAGGGGTTCGAATTCAGCGCGCCGCGCACCCTCGCCGGGCTGCTCGCCGGGGTCGGGCTGATCATGCTCGCCAATCGCTGGCTGAAACGCCACAAGGGCGCCAGTATCGCCAATGTCCAGGGCGCGGATGCCACCAAGATCCTGCTGATCGTCGGCATCATGACCGCCCATTCCGCCGCCGAGGGGGTGGGCGTCGGCGTCGGCTATGGCGGCGGGCGGGAACTGGGCGATTTCATCACCATCGCCATCGCGCTCCATAACGTCCCCGAGGGGCTGGCCATCGCCCTGATCATGGTCCCCCGCGGCGCGACGGTGATGAAAGCCGCGCTCTGGAGCATCTTTTCCAGCCTGCCGCAGCCGCTGCTGGCGGTGCCGGCTTTCCTCTTCGTGCTGACCTTCGCGCCGTGGCTGCCGGTGGGGCTGGGGCTGGCCGCCGGGGCGATGCTGTGGATGATCTTTTCCGAACTGCTGCCCGAGGCCAGCGCCGGTATGGGCAACGAGGGACTGGGCGCCGTGGTGGTGGTGGCCTTCACGGCGATGATGGGCGTGACCCTCCTGATCTGAGGCGCCGGCGCCCCCTACCCCTCGCCTGCCCCACCCGCTAGGCTCCGCCCCGGAAAGGAGCCGCCGATGTTTCCCCGCCTGACCTTCCATGGCGCCGCAAGGGCCGTCACCGGTTCCTGCTACCGGCTAGAGACCCAGCACGGCGCGCTGCTCATAGATTGCGGCATGTTCCAGGGGCCGAAGACCGAGAAGGAGTTGAATTACCGCCCCTTCCCCTTCCAGCCGGCCGATCTGCAGGGCGTCATCCTGACCCATGCCCATATCGACCATGCGGGCCTCTTGCCCAAACTGGTGCGTGACGGCTTCAAGGGCGCCATTCACGCCACGCCCGCCACCGCCGACCTGGCCGCCGTCATGCTGCCCGACAGCGCCCATATCCAGGCGACCGAGGTCCGCGCGCTCAACCGCCGCAAGGCCCGCGCCCCGGCCGAGGAGGTGGAGCCCATCTATGACGGCGGCCACGTGGACCGCACCCTCGCCCTGTTCCGCCCGCAGGATTATGGCCAGTGGTTCGGCCCCCTGCCCGGCGTGCGCGCGCGGCTGTGGAACGCGGGGCATATGCTGGGTTCGGCCTCGGTCGAACTGGAGGTGGCGCTGAGCGGCCACAAGCACCCGCTGCGGCTCTTGTTCTCCGGCGACCTCGGCCCCGCTGCGAAGCTCTTGCACCCGGACCCCGAGGCGCCGACGGGTCTGGACTATGTGATCTGCGAGGGCACCTATGGCGACGCCGACCGCCCCGCCACCACCGAGGCCGAGCGCCGTGCCCGGCTGCGCGACGAGGTGCGCGCGGCGATGCATCCGCGCGGCGCGCTGATCATCCCCTCCTTTGCCGTCGAACGCGCGCAGGAGGTGATCGCCGATCTGATGCAGCTGATGGACGAGGGCGACCTGGCCCCCATCCCCGTGCATGTCGATTCGCCGCTGGCGCTGCGCGCCACCCAGGTCTTTGCCCGCCACAAGGGCGAGATCGAGGGCGGGCGGCGGTTTCGGGAACTGCTGGGCTCGAAGAACCTGCATTTCACCCAGACGGTGGAACAGAGCATGGCGCTGGACAATCTGCGCGATTTCCACATCGTCATTGCGGCGTCGGGGATGTGCGAGGCCGGGCGCATCCGCCACCGGCTGAAAACCTGGCTGTGGCGGGACGAGGCGACGGTGCTGTTTGTCGGTTATCAGGCCGAGGGCACGCTGGGCCGCATCCTGCGCGATGGCGCCGCTTCGGTGCGGATCCAGGGCGAGGTCTACCGGGTGCGGGCGCGAATCCGCGCCATCGACAGCTATTCCGGCCATGCCGATGCCGGCGAACTGGCGGCCTGGCTGGCGGCGCGGGCACCGATTGCGCATGAGGTCTTCCTGACCCATGGCGAGGAGGCAGCGCTGAAGGCATTGGCCGAGCGTCTGGCGCCGGAATATGGCGCCTCGCGCCTCCTGCGCCCGGTGCTGGACGAGGTGTTCGAGCTGACCCCGGCCGGCGCCCGCGCGCCGGAAGAGCGGCCGCCGCCGCGCCTGCGGCCGGATCAGGTGGGGCGGCTGGACTGGCATAACGAGGTGTCGAAGCTGTTTCTGGACATCAACGACGCGCTGGCCCAGACGGCCGATGCGAAGCGGCGCAACGTGCTGATCCGGCGGCTGCGGCGGGCGCTGGAAGGTGAGGAATAGCCGCTGCGATGGCCTTGCCAGCGGCGCGGGCGCCGGGCAGGGTAACGCCATGGTGAGTGCCAGCGAGATCATGGACGAGAAAACGCTGCGGGCGTGGCTTGAAGGCCGGCCGCAGACCGACTCGGTGGCAATTGCGCTTCGGGCGGCGCTGCGGGTGTTTCCGATTTGGGCGGCAGCGATGGACGAGCGCTGGGCGCAGGAACTTGATTTGACAAGCCTGACGGTTCTTCGCTGTGCATTAGCCGTTGGGGTCTACATCGGGGAAACGACCCTAACGGTTAATCAAGCCGCACACGCCACCGCCGACGTCACCGACGTCGCCGTCGCCCTCGCCACTGACTTCGCCGACGCCACCCGCGCCGCCCCCGCCACCCGCGCCGCCGCCGCCAGCGCCGCCGCCCGCGCCGCCACCACTGCCGCCACCGCCGCCCACGCCACCGACGCCGCTGCATTGTGGCGGGGATTGCGTGAAGATGCGATCGCGCTCGAAACTGACGTAGATTGTCGCATCCTGCCTCTCTGGTCCGATGCCCCGCCTAAGTGGTTCGAGGCACTAGAAAACAGCTTCCTCGGACTTTGGGACCGCGAGCCAGACACCTGGGATTTCTGGCGCCGCTGGTGGATCGGCGCGCGCGACGGCAAGCCGATGGACTGGGAATTGCAAAAACGCATCGCCCTTATCCCGCACGGTGAATGGTTAAGGAACGACCCTGCCCACGTCGCGACGCTGATCCGCGAGATCGAGGCTGAGTTCGCACGAGAGCGCACCGACAATGCCGAGCGGATTGAGGTGAATCCCGAAACCGGGCGTCTGCGGCTGGTGCCGACTTCTGCGCTTCCCGCTGACATCTCCACTCTTACACGAAGCAACATTACGGCCGCGCTGGACCTTTTCGACGCCCAACCGCAAGATCAATACAGCGCGCTGGACCCTGCACGCGCCCGGCTGCGGAACGCCCTTGAACAAACCCCGGACATGCCGGTGGTCCTGTTCGACGCTTGCGCAAGCGCAGTGCGGATCACGATGGACCGTGCCTCCACCCGGTCGATCCCGGCTCCTGAATAGGACGCTCTGATTGCCGAATTCCTTCGCCTCCTGCGCGAGGCCGGGACCGATATCGCCGCCCATGATCCCCGCACGCGCTATGTGTTATCCCGACGTCTGGAAACGCGCGGCGAGGCGCCCCTTGTTGAGGCGCAAGAGGCGTACTTGTCCTCAGCAACGCGGTCGCAGAACACGCAGAGGGTGAACTGGCCACAAGTCTGCCGCTCGACGCAGAGACGGCAACCAATCCGCAGACCAACACCGAAGAACGCCGGGACAGCGGCTTCAGGATTTCCGGACGGTTGCTTCGTGTCGCGATAGTGTCGGGTGTGCTGGGTCTGGGCTATATCGGAGATGCGATTACGGGGGCCAAGAAAATCACCTGGCTGGCCCAGCGTCCCGAATGGCGGCAAGTTCTTGATGCCATATGGCGGTTTCTGGGTATGGGCTAGGCGCCTGAACTACCTACCCCCGCTTCCCCCCGCCCGCGTCCCGCGTTAACGTGCCGCCAACCGGAGCGATGACGGGCGCATGGCGCGGCTAGACAGATACATACTGGCCCAGCTTCTGTGGGTCTTCGGCTTCTTTGCGCTGGTGCTGGTGGCCGTTACCTGGGTCAACCGGGCGGTGCGGCTGTTCGACCAGCTGATCGCCGACGGCCAGCCGATGCTGGTGTTTCTGGAATTCACCCTGCTCAGCCTGCCGATGCTGATCCGCACCGTGCTGCCCATCGCCGCCTTCGTCGCCGCCATTTATGTCACCCTGTCGCTGCTGCGCTCCAGCGAACTGACGGTGATGCGCGCGGCCGGCCTGTCGCCCTGGCGGCTGGCGCGGCCGGTGGCGCTGTTCGGGCTGATCGTCGCCGTCTTCCTGGGCGCGCTGATGCATTTCCTGATCCCCGCCGCCCGCGCGCAACTGGCCGAACGTCAGGCCGAAATCGCCCAGAACATCACCAGCGGTCTCTTGCAGGCCGGCGTCTTCCAGCACCCCGGCGCGGGGCTCACGGTCTTCATCAGCGACATCACCCCGGAAGGCGGGTTGCGCGGGGTCTATCTGTCCGACCACCGCTCGGCCGCGCAGCGTGTGGACTACACCGCCCGCAGCGCCCTGATCGTGCCCGAACGCACGGGGCCTAAACTGGTGATGATCGACGGTTTTGCCCAGATCTACGACCGCCGCACGGGCCGGCTCTTCACCACCAGCTTCGGCGATTTCACCTATGATCTGGGCGCCTTCATCGGCCCGGCCGGGCGCGGGCGCTCGGTGCAGGAACTGGCCACGCGCGAGTTGATCGTCCCGTCCGCCGCGCTGCTGGAAGAAACCCGCGCCACCCCGGCGCAACTGCGCTACGAACTGGCGCTGCGGCTGGTTGATCCGCTGATGGCGCTGGCCACGGCGCTGCTGGGCTTTGCGGTGCTGCTGGCCAGCCGGTTCAGCCGGCTGGGCTTCTGGCGGCCGGTGCTGGTGGCGGTGGTGCTGCTGGGCCTGACGCAGGTGCTGGCCAATGCGCTGGCAGGCCCCGCGCTGCGCGCGCCGGACCGGGCCTGGCTGGCCGCCCTGCCGTTGCTGGCCGCGCTGGCCGGGGTGGCGCTGATCCTGGCGCAGGCCAGCCGCCGACGCCGGGTGCCGACAACAGGGCAGGAGCCAGGAAAGGAGGCGGCGGGATGACCCTGGGCCTCTATCTCGCGCGGCGCCTGCTGGGCAGCTTCGGGCTGATTGCCGCGGTGTTCCTGGGCGTGCTCTATCTGTTCGAGATGGTCGAGCTTCTGCGCCGCTTCGCCGGCAGCGCGCCGATGGCGCAACTGGCCTGGATGGGGCTGTTGCGGGTGCCGCGCACGCTGCACCAGATCCTGCCGCTGATCATGATCCTGGCCTCGATGGCGCTGTTCCTGGCGCTGGCGCGGTCCTCGGAACTGGTGGTGATCCGGGGGGCCGGCCGTTCGGCCCTGCGCATGCTGGCCGAGCCCTTTGCCGCCGCGGTGATCCTTGGCCTGCTGGCGGTGGCGGTGCTGAACCCGGTGGCGGCGCTGGCCAGCCGGATCTATCAGAGCCAGGTGCAGGCGCTGCAGGATCCCGATGGCATCATGCAGATGGGGGTCGCCGACGGGGTGATCTGGCTGCGCCAGAGCGATCCGCAGGGCCAGACCGTGGTCCGCGCCGAACGCGCCGGGCCGGACGGGTTGAGCTTTCAGGGCGTCACCTTCCTTGGTTTTGAGCGCGACACCGGCCGCCCGCTGACCCGCATCCAGGCCGAAAGCGCGCGGCTGGGGAATGGCGAATGGCGGCTGAGCCAGGCCACAAGCTGGCAGCTTGACCGCCCCAACCCCGAGGTCGCGGCCGAGCGGCTGGAGAGCCTGACCCTGCCCACCGACCTGACGCCCGAGCGGCTGCGCGACAGTTTCGCGCGGCCCGGGCTGGTGTCGGTCTGGGGCCTGCCGGAATTGATCGGCGTGCTGGAAAGCGCGGGGCTGTCGGCGCGCAGCCAGCGGGCGGAGCTGCAATCGGAACTGGCGCTGCCGCTGATGCTGGCGGCGATGATGCTGATCGGCGCGGCGCTGTGCCTGCATCACAGCCGCACCGGCCAGA
>SKNG01000460.1 GCA_007120685.1 Paracoccaceae bacterium
GCCACATCGGCAGGCGGATGGCGCCGCCCACCGTATCGGCCGGCTTGCCGAAGATGTATTTCGGCACGAAGTAATAGCCCCGGCGCAGCGAGATATCGGTGCTTTCGGCGTGATGGATGGCATCGACGGCGATATCGCAGCCGGAATTGCCGGCACCGACCACCAGCACGCGCTTGCCGGCAAACTGGCGCGGGCTGCGGTAGTCGGCGGAATGCAGCATCTCGCCGGCCCAGTCGCCCCGGAACTGCGGGCGGTTGGGCTCGGACAGGGTGCCATTGGCGATCATTACGCCCCGGTAGAGTGCGGTATGCTCGCGCCCCTCCTGCTGCCAGGTGACCCGCCAGCCCTCACCATCGCCGCCCAGCGGTTCGGTGCGGGTGACTTCGGCGTTGAAGCGGTAATGGCGGCGCAGGTCGAAGCGGTCGGCGAAGGCGCGAAAATAGGCCAGCACCGCGCGGTGCGAGGGGTAGTCGGCGACCGCGTCCTCCATGGGGAAATCGGTGAATTCGGTCTTGCGTTTGGAGGAGATCAGATGCGCGGTCTCGTACATGGTCGATCGCGGCGCGTCGATGTCCCACAGGCCCCCCACATCGCTGTGCAGTTCGAACCCGTCGAAACCGATCCCCTCGCGCGTCAGCACCCGCGCGCAGGCCAGCCCCATCGGCCCAGCGCCGATCAGCGCGTAGCGGTCGCGCCGGTCTTCCATGCTCATGCCCTGTCCTCCCTGACCCCGGCATCCTGACCCGAAGCCCGGCGCGAATCCAGAGGGCGCTAACGGGGTTGACGCTGGGTCCGCCCGCGCCCGCCGTGCAGCCCCGCCTGCACCTCGGCCCAGCGCCATGCGCCGGGCGCGAGCCCCTCCAGCGTCCAGTCACCCACCCGCCAGCGCACCAGCCGCAGCGTGGGGTGGCCCACCGCCGCCGTCATCCGCCGCACTTGCCGGTTGCGCCCTTCGGTCAAGGTGATTTCCAGCCAGCAATCCGGCACGCTGGCGCGGTAACGCACCGGCGGGTCGCGCGGCCACAACGCGGGCGGGTCGATCCGGCGGGCCTGCGCGGGGCGGGTGGGGCCGTCATTCAGCGTGACGCCCTTGCGCAGGCGGGCCAGCGCGGCCTCGTCCGGCAGGCCCTCGACCTGCACCAGGTAGGTCTTCGGCAGCTTTGCCGGGCTGGCGATGCGCGCCTGCAGCGCGCCGTCACCCGTCAGCACAACCAGCCCTTCGCTGTCGCGGTCCAGCCGCCCGGCGGGATAGACGCCGGGCACATCGATCAGCGCCGAAAGGGTGGGGCGGGCGGTGGGGCTGCGCTGGTCGGTGAACTGGGTCAGCATGCCGAAGGGCTTGTTGAGCAGGATCACGCGGGGGGCAGGGGAGGGGGGCATGAGGATCGGCTTAGGCCGCCTTGCCGGATGGTGCAAGCCTGTGGTGTGATAGGCTTGGCCTATCAAACAACGAAACAATGATATTGATTTCCGCATGATTTCGGCGTTGATGCCCGAAAGCCAAGGGAACATTGCATGACCCAGCCAACCGCCCCCGTCGCACCGCCTGACCGGGCAGAGATCGACGCCATCATCGCCGCCCATTCTGGGCTGGAGGGGCCGCTGCTGCCGATCCTGCACGCGCTGCAGGACGCCTTCGGCCATGTGCCGCAGGCCGCACTCGCCCCGCTGGCCGAGGCGTTGCGCGTCACCAGGGCCGAGTTGCACGGCGTGATCAGCTTCTACCACGATTTCCGCGAGGCGCCGGCGGGACGGCATGTGCTGAAGATTTGCCGGGCCGAGGCCTGTCAGGCGATGGGCGGCGCGGCGCTGGCCGAGGACACGCTGCGGCGGTTGGGGCTGGATTGGCATGGGACCACGGGCAACGGCGCGGTGACGGTGGAGCCGGTCTATTGCCTGGGGCTTTGCGCCTGCGCGCCGGCGGTGATGGTGGACGGGCGCGTTCATGGCCGGGTCGATGCGGCACGGATGGATGCACTGCTGGCGGAGGCTGGCGCATGATTGTCTGGGTGCCGATGGACAGCGCTTCAAAGGCCGTGGGCGCGGATGAGGTGGCAGCGGCGCTGCTGGCCGAGGCCGAAGCCCGGGGCGTGACACTCGATTTGCGGCGCAACGGCGCACGCGGCATGGTCTGGCTGGAGCCGCTGGTAGAGGTGGAGATCGACGGGGTGCGCCACGGTTTCGGGCCGATGACGGTGGCCGATGTGCCGGCGCTGTTTGAGGACCTGTCGGCGCATCCGCTGGCCCTGGGGCCTGTCGATGAACTGGACTGGATGCGCCGCCAGACCCGTCTGACCTTTGCCCGTTGCGGGGTGATCGAACCGCTGTCGCTGGCGCAGTATCGCGCGAATGGCGGGCTGAAGGGCCTCAGGCGCGCGTTGGGCATGGCACCGGGCGAGGTGGTGGCCGAGGTCACGGCATCCGGCCTGCGCGGGCGCGGCGGGGCGGGGTTCCCGACGGGGATCAAGTGGCAGACGGTGCATGACGCGCCGGGCACGCGGAAATACATCGTCTGCAACGCCGACGAGGGCGACAGCGGCACCTTTGCCGACCGGATGATCATGGAGGGCGATCCGTTTTCGCTGATTGAGGGGATGGCGATTGCCGGGCTGGCGGTGGGGGCGACGAAGGGGTTTGTCTATCTGCGGTCCGAATACCCCGACGCGATTTCGGTGATGGAACAGGCGGTGCGCACCGCCCGGGCCGAAGGGGTGCTGGGGCTTGATGTGCTGGGCTCGGGCCGCGCCTTCGACATGGAGATCCGCGTCGGCGCCGGGGCCTATGTCTGCGGCGAGGAGACCTCGCTGCTGAATTCGCTGGAGGGCAGGCGCGGGGTGGTGCGCGCCAAGCCGCCGCTGCCGGCGCTTTCGGGCCTCTTCGGCTGCCCGACGGTGGTGAACAACGTGATCTCGCTGGCCACGGTGCCGGTGATCCTGGAGAAGGGCGCGCAGCACTACGCCGACTTCGGGCTGGGCCGGTCGCGCGGGACGGTGACGCTGCAGATCGCCGGAAACGTGGCGCGCGGGGGGCTGTTCGAGACCGCATTCGGCATCTCGTTGGGCGCGGTGGTCGACGATCTGGCCGGCGGCACGGCCAGCGGCCGGCCGGTGAAGGCGGTGCAGGTGGGCGGCCCGCTGGGCGCCTACATGCCGCGAGAGAAATTTGACACCCCGCTGGGGTATGAGGAATTCGACGCCGCTGGCGGGCTGGTGGGCCATGCCGGGATCGTGGTCTTCGACGACCGGGCCGACATGCTGGTGATGGCGCGCTTCGCGATGGAGTTCTGCGCGGTGGAAAGCTGCGGCAAATGCACACCCTGCCGGATCGGCGCGGTGCGCGGGGTAGAGACCATCGACCGTATTGCGCAGGGCGACGGGTCGGCGATCCCGCTGCTGAGCGACCTGTGCGAGACGATGAAAGATGGCTCGCTTTGCGCGCTGGGCGGGTTCACGCCCTTTCCGGTGATGTCGGCGCTGACGCATTTTCCGGATGATTTCGCGCAAAACCGGGAGGCGGCGGAATGAGCGGGATGCGGGGTTCTTGCCGCGCGGTATCGCCTATAGCGCCGTTTCTTTTGAGTATTTCTGGCAAGATGAGAAGCAAGGGGAGCCAGTCATGAAGGATTTCGTGATCCCGTTCGACGAGCGCGACCGGGGCACCCCCGCGCGCAGCGGCGCCCCGGTCAGCCTGACCATCGATGGCATCGCCGTGACGGTGCCCGAGGGCACCTCGGTCATGCGCGCCGCGGCCGAGGCAGGCATCCAGGTGCCGAAGCTCTGTGCGACGGATTCGGTCGAGGCGTTCGGTTCCTGCCGGTTGTGTGTGGTGGAGATCGAGGGGCGGCGCGGCACGCCGGCCAGTTGCACCACGCCGGTGGCGCCCGGCATGGTGGTGCGCACCCAGAACGACAAGCTGCGCAAGCTGCGGCGCGGGGTGATGGAGCTTTACATCTCCGACCACCCGCTGGACTGCCTGACCTGCGCGGCCAATGGCGATTGCGAATTGCAGGACATGGCCGGTGCCGTCGGCCTGCGCGACGTGCGCTATCAGGCGCCGGAGAAGGGCGCGCTGGCCAACCATTTCAGCCCACGCGACACGTCGGGCGAGGCGAATCCGCAATACATCCCCAAGGACACCTCTAACCCCTATTTCACCTATGACCCCGCCAAATGCATCGTCTGCTCGCGCTGCGTGCGCGCCTGCGAGGAAGTGCAGGGCACCTTTGCGCTGACGATTGAAGGGCGGGGCTTCGACAGCCGCGTTTCCTTCGGCGCGAAGACCGACAACGCGCTGGCTTCGGACTGTGTGTCCTGCGGCGCCTGCGTGCAGGCCTGCCCGACTGCCACGCTGCAGGAGAAATCGGTTATCGAACTGGGCACCCCCACGCGCTCGGTCATCACCACCTGCGCTTATTGCGGGGTCGGTTGCAGCTTCAAGGCCGAACTGAACGGCGACCAACTGGTGCGCATGGTGCCCTGGAAGCACGGCAAGGCCAACCGCGGCCATAGCTGCGTCAAGGGCCGTTTCGCCTATGGCTATGCCAGCCACCCCGACCGCATCCTGTCGCCGATGATCCGAGAGAGCATTGACCAGCCCTGGCGGCAGGTCGGCTGGGACGAGGCGCTGCGCTTCGCCGCCAGCCGCCTGCGCGGTATCCAGGCGGAACATGGGCGCAAATCCATTGGCGTCATCACCTCCTCACGCTGCACCAATGAGGAAACCTATCTGGTGCAGAAGCTGGCCCGTGCCGTGTTCCAGAACAACAACACCGACACCTGCGCGCGGGTTTGCCACTCGCCCACCGGCTATGGGCTGGGTCAGACCTTCGGCACCTCGGCCGGCACGCAGGATTTCGACTCGGTCGAAGAGACCGATGTCGTCATCGTCATCGGCGCCAACCCCACCGACGGCCATCCGGTCTTTGCCAGCCGGCTGAAGAAGCGCCTGCGCGCGGGCGCGCGGCTTATCGTCATCGACCCCCGCCGCATCGACCTGCTGGCCACCGCCCATGCCGAACCCGGCATCCATCTGCCGCTTAAGCCCGGCACGAATGTCGCGATCCTGTCCTCGCTCGCCCATGTCATCGTCACCGAGGGGCTGGCCGATGACGCCTTCATCGCCGCGCGTTGCGAGGCCGAGGATTTCCACGCCTGGGCCGCCTTCATCACCGACCCCCGCCACGCGCCGGAGGCCACCGAGGCGCAAACCGGCGTCTCCGCCGCCGACCTGCGCAAAGCGGCCCGCGCCTTTGCCACCGGCGGCAATGGCGCCATCTATTACGGGCTGGGCGTGACCGAGCACAGCCAGGGCTCGACCACCGTCATGGCGATTGCCAACCTCGCCATGCTGACCGGCAATATCGGCCGCCCCGGTGTCGGCGTGAACCCGCTGCGCGGGCAGAACAACGTGCAGGGCGCCTGCGACATGGGCAGCTTCCCGCATGAACTGCCGGGCTACCGCCATGTGAAGAACGCCGACGCAAGGGCGATCTACGAAACCCTCTGGGGCGTGGAAATCGACCCCGAACCCGGCCTGCGCATCCCCAACATGCTGGATGCCGCCGTCGATGGCCGCTTCCGGGGCATCTACATCCAGGGCGAGGATATCCTGCAATCCGACCCTGACACCAGGCATGTCGCCGCCGGCCTCGCCGCGATGGATTGTGTCATCGTCCATGACCTGTTCCTGAACGAGACCGCGAACTATGCCCATGTCTTCCTGCCGGGGTCGACCTTCCTGGAAAAGGACGGCACCTTCACCAATGCCGAACGCCGCATCAACCGCGTGCGCCGGGTGATGGCGCCGCGCAACGGCCATGAGGACTGGGAGATCACCCAGATGCTGGCCAATGCCATGGGCGCGGGCTGGCACTACACCCACCCGGCCCAGATCATGGAGGAAATCGCCGCCACCACGCCCAGTTTCGCCGGGGTCGATTACGCGATGCTGGAGGAAAAGGGCTCGGTCCAATGGCCGGTGAACGAGGCCGCTCCGGATGGCACGCCGATCATGCATATCGACGCCTTCATGCGCGGCAAGGGCCGGTTCATGGTCACCGAATACATCCCGACAGAGGAACGCACCGGCCCGCGCTTCCCGCTGCTGCTGACCACGGGGCGGATCCTCTCGCAATACAATGTCGGCGCGCAGACGCGGCGCACGGCGAATGTGATCTGGCACCATGAGGATGTGCTGGAAATCCACCCCCATGACGCCGAACAGCGCGGGGTAAACGAGGGCGACTGGGTGCGGCTGGCCTCGCGCGCCGGGGAAACCACGCTGCGCGCGCATCTGACCGACCGGGTGGCGCCGGGGGTGGTCTATACCACCTTCCACCACCCCGGCACGCAGGCCAATGTGGTGACCACCGACAATTCCGACTGGGCCACCAACTGCCCGGAATACAAGGTGACGGCGGTGCAGGTGGCGCTGTCGA
>SKNG01000308.1 GCA_007120685.1 Paracoccaceae bacterium
CTATCGCGTGCAGCTGATGGGCTATATCGACGGCTTGACGGCGGCGATCTGCTATGCGGCCATTGCCGTGGTCGTGACCTGGCAGGTCTGGCAGGCGATCCGGGTCAATGTCCCGATCCTCAGGAAGGGCGTGCCCGAGGACGACAAGTACCCGTTCAAGTCGGTCGCCGCACTGAACATCACCTATTTCGCCAATTTCGGTGCCGAACTGGCGGTGGTGTCGATGCTGCCGATGTTCTTTCAGGAGACCTGGGGGCTGAGTGCGGTCGCCGCCGGCCTGATCGCCGCCAGCTTCGCCTTCGTCAACCTGTTCGCGCGGCCGATGGGCGGGCTGGTATCTGACCGTTTCGGCAACCGCCGCTTCGTGATGATGGCCTATATGTTCGGCATCGGCATCGGCTTCGTGATGATGGGGCTGCTGGACAGCAACTGGCCGCTGATCATCGCCATCGCCATCACCATCATGTGCTCCTTCTTCGTGCAGGGGGCAGAGGGCGCGACCTTCGGCATCATCCCCTCGATCAAGCGGCGCGTGACCGGGCAGATCTCGGGCATGGCCGGCGCCTACGGGAATGTCGGCGCGGTTTTCTACCTCTTCGTCTTCATGTTCGTCGATGCCTCGACCTTCTTCTTCATCATCGCCGCCGGAGCCTTCATCAGCTGGCTGATCTGCCTGGTCTGGCTGAAGGAACCCGAGGGTGGGTTCGGCGAGGAATACGTCCTGTCGTCGGTCGACCATGCCATCGCCCGCGAGGCGCGCGAGAAGCGCGAGGTCGAGGCGGAACTGGTCACGCTGTTCGGCGGCGCGAAGAAGGTGGCGCTGGCCGAACGCGGCGACGGGCTGACCGTGACCGCCCGCTTCACCGACCTGCAGGCGTTGCGCGCCGCGCTTGACAGGTTGGGTCGCGGCAAACCCGAGCCCGCTGAATAACGCTTCAATCCCTGGCCCGGCATGCACCGGGCCAGCCCCGACACGGCCTTGCAAGGCACTGACCCCGTTCAGCCGCACCGGCCCAAGGAAGGACAAGGAAAAATGGCCAAGGACATGGAGAAATGGGACGTCGAGGATACGGCGTTCTGGGAGCAGACGGGAAAGGGGGTGGCCAATCGCAACCTCTGGATCTCGATCCCCAATCTGCTGTGCGGCTTCGCCGTCTGGCTGATGTGGGGCATGATCACGGTGCAGATGCTCAATGCCGGCTTTCCCTTCAGCCAGGCCGAGCTTTTCACCCTGACCGCCATCGCCGGTCTGACCGGCGCGACGCTGCGCATCCCGGCCTCGTTCATGATCCGCATCGCGGGCGGGCGTAACACGGTCTTTCTGACCACCGCCCTGCTGATCCCGCCGGCGCTGCTGACGGGGCTCTTCCTGCAAGACCCGAACACGCCGTTGTGGAAATTTCAGCTTGCGGCGCTGCTATCGGGCATCGGCGGCGGCAACTTCGCGGCCTCGATGAGCAATATCAGCACCTTCTTTCCCCGCCGCCAGCAGGGTCTGGCGCTGGGGCTGAATGCGGGGCTGGGCAATTTCGGCGTCACCACCATGCAGATCCTGATCCCGACGGTGATGACCGTGGGCATCTTCGGGGCCATTGCCGGTGATCCCATCGCCCTGATCCGTGACAGTGGCACACTGATCGGCCGGATCGAGGCCGGCACGCCCACCTATATCCAGAACGCCGGCTTCATCTGGGCCGCGATCCTGATCCCGCTGGTGACCATTGCCTGGTTCGGCATGAACAATCTCAAGCCGCTGTCGCCCGACATGAGCGGCACGCTGAGCTCCTTCGGCAAGATCCTGGGCCTTTACGCGATCGGCTTCCTGACATCGATCATCGGGCTTTACTTCTTCCTGCCCGCGCCCACGGGCCTGGGCGTGCTGAATGTCTTTGTCGCCGTGGTGCTGATCTGTGTCCTGACGCTGGTGCTGATGCGCCTGATGCCCGGCCAGATCGGCCCGAACATGGGCAAGCAGTTCGTCATCTTCAAGGACAAGCACACCTGGTCGATGACGATCCTGTATATCCTGACCTTCGGCTCGTTCATCGGCTATTCGATGGCGCTGCCCTTGGGGATCACGGTGATCTTCGGTTTTACCTCGGTCGAGGTGGACGGCGTGATGGAGCGGGAGGCCAATCCCAACGCCCCCAGCGCACTGACCTATGCCTGGATCGGCCCCTTCATCGGCGCGTTGATCCGCCCGCCCGGTGGCTGGCTGTCGGACAAGTTCGGCGGCTCCATCGTGACCCAGTGGATCGCCGGTGTGATGGTGATCGCCTCGGCCGCCGTCGGCTATGTCATGATGCTGGCCTATCAGTCGCAAACGCCTGAACAGTACTTCTTCATCTTCCTGGTGCTGTTCCTGATCATCTTTGCAGCCACCGGCATCGGCAATGGCTCCACCTTCCGCACCATCGGCGTGATCTACAACCGCGAGCAGGCGGGTCCGGTGCTGGGCTGGACTTCGGCCGTGGCCGCCTATGGCGCCTTCGTCGCGCCGATCATCATCGGCGAGCAGGTGCGCGGCGGCACTCCGGAATACGCGATGTACGGCTTCGCCGTGTTCTACGCGCTCTGCATGATCCTGAACTGGTGGTTCTACCTGCGGCCCAATGCCTACGTGAAGAACCCCTGAACGCTTCCCCGGCGCCCGCCATCCCGCGCGCGCCGGGCCCCGAAACCCGAACCGAAACGGAGACAGCCATGAGCCATCTTCTGGATCGCCTTAACTTCCTGAAAACGATCCGCAAGGACACGTTTGCAGGCGGTCACGGCCAGACCACCATCGAAAGCCGCGACTGGGAGGATACCTATCGCTCCCGCTGGCAGCACGACAAGATCGTGCGCTCCACCCATGGGGTGAACTGCACGGGGTCCTGTTCGTGGAAGATCTACGTCAAGTCCGGCATCGTCACCTGGGAGACGCAGCAGACCGACTACCCGCGCACAAGGCCGGACCTACCCAACCATGAACCGAGGGGCTGCGCGCGGGGTGCCAGCTATTCCTGGTATCTCTACAGCGCCAACCGGGTAAAGACCCCGCTGGTGCGCGGCCGGCTGATGCGGCTCTGGCGCGAAAAGCGCAAGACGCTGACCCCGGTGCAGGCCTGGGCGGAAATCCAGAACGACCCGGCCGCACGCGCCAGCTACGTCAAGACCCGCGGCAAGGGCGGCTTTGTCCGCGCAAGCTGGGACGAGGTGACGGAACTCACCGCCGCCGCCAATGCCTACACGGCAAAGGAATACGGCCCTGACCGGGTGATCGGCTTCTCGCCCATCCCGGCCATGTCGATGGTCAGCTATGCCGCCGGTTCGCGCTACCTGTCGCTGCTGGGCGGGACCTGCATGTCCTTTTATGACTGGTATTGCGACCTGCCGCCGGCCTCGCCCATGACCTGGGGCGAGCAGACCGACGTTCCCGAGAGTGCGGACTGGTACAATGCCGGCTATCTGCTGCTTTGGGGCTCGAACGTGCCGCAGACCCGGACGCCGGATGCGCATTTCTACACCGAGGCGCGCTATCGCGGCACCAAATCGGCCGTCATCTGCCCGGACTACTCGGAAGCTGCCAAGTTCGGCGACATCTGGCTGAACGCCAAGCAGGGCACCGATGCGGCGCTGGGCATGGCCTTTGGCCATGTCATCCTGCGCGAGTTCCACCTTGACCGGCAGGTGCCGTATTTCAACGACTATGTCCGAAAATACAGCGACATGCCGATGCTGGTGCGGCTGGATAACGTGGACGGAAGGCTGGTGCCGGGCCGGCAGCTGCGCGCCTCGGACCTGCCCAAGGCGCTGGGCGAGAAGAACAACCCCGACTGGAAGACCGTGGCCATCGACGATGCCAGCGGTGATCTGGTCGCGCCCAACGGCTCGATCGGCTTTCGCTGGGGCGAGACCGGCAAGTGGAACCTCGAAGAAAAGGCCAGGGGCAAGGATGTCTCCCCGCGCCTGACCCTGATCGACGAGGCGCATCGCGACGAGGTGGCCGAGGTCGATTTCCCCTGGTTCGGAGGCGAGGCGACCAATGGCTGGGTCAATGACGCCCGCGACGGCGGCGTGCTGGCGCGCAACGTGCCGGTGAAGAAGGTCAAGCTGGCCGACGGGTCCGAGGCGCTGGTCGCCACGGTCTTTGACCTCTTGTGCGCCAACTACGGCCTCGACAGGGGTCTGGGCGGCGGTCATGTGGCCAAGGACTATGACGCCGACAGCCCCTTCACCCCCGCCTGGGCAGAAAAGATCACGGGCGTCAAGCGCGACCGGATCGCCCAGGTGGCGCGGGAATTCGCTGCCAATGCCGAAAAGACGGGCGGCAAGTCGATGATCATCATCGGCGCGGCGATGAACCACTGGTTCCACATGGACATGAACTACCGCAGCGTGATCAACATGCTGGTGTTCTGTGGCTGTGTGGGCCAGTCGGGCGGCGGCTGGGCGCATTACGTGGGCCAGGAAAAGCTGCGCCCGCAGACCGGCTGGCTGCCCTTGGCCTTCGCGCTCGACTGGGCACGCCCGCCGCGGCAGATGAACTCTACCTCGATGTGGTATGCCCATACCGACCAGTGGCGGTATGAGACGGTCACCGCAAAAGAGATCCTCTCGCCCACCGCGCCGAAGGGCGCTTACGACCAGCTGTCGCTGATCGACTACAACATCCGCGCCGAGCGGATGGGCTGGCTGCCCTCGGCCCCGCAATTGCGAACCAACCCGCTGAAGGTGGGTGCAGCAGTCAAGGCCGAAGGGATCGAGGCGAAGGACTATGTGGCGCGCGAGCTGAAGGCCGGCACGCTGGAGATGTCAGCCCAGGACCCCGACGCGCCGGAAAACTGGCCGCGCAACCTGTTCGTCTGGCGCTCGAACCTGCTGGGGTCCTCGGGCAAGGGGCATGAGTATTTCCTCAAGCACCTGCTGGGCACCGATCACGGCGTTCTGGGCAAGGATCTGGGCGAGGAAGGGCGGCAAAAGCCCGTCGAGGCGCGCTGGCACGATCAGGCGCCGGAGGGCAAGCTGGACCTGCTGGTCTGCATCGACTTCCGCATGTCGACCACCGCGGTCTATTCGGACATCGTGCTGCCGACCGCGTCCTGGTACGAAAAGGACGACCTGAACACCTCGGACATGCACCCCTTCATCCACCCGCTGCAGGCGGCGGTGGACCCGGCTTACGAGTCAAAAACCGACTGGGAGATCTTCAAGGCCATCGCCAGAAGCTTCTCGGAAGTCGCGCCGGAAATCCTCGGCGTGGAAACCGATGTGGTGCAGTTGCCGCTGCAGCATGACAGCCCCGGCGAGGTGGCCCAGCCCGAGGTCAAGGACTGGAAGCGCGGCGAGTGCGAGTTGATCCCCGGCAAGACCGCGCCCGCCTATATCGCGGTGGAGCGGGATTACCCGAACCTCTATGCACGCTTCACCTCGCTCGGCCCCTTGATGGAAAAGGTCGGCAACGGCGGCAAGGGGATCGCCTGGGACACCAAAACCGAGGTGCATCACCTGAAAGCCCTGAACGGCACGCACCGCGACGGGCCAACCAAGGGCATGGCGAAGATCGAGACCGCAATCGACGCCTGCGAGGTGGTGCTGATGCTGGCGCCAGAAACCAACGGCGAGGTGGCGGTGAAGGCCTGGAAGGCGCTGGAACAGGCAACCGGCCAGAACCACGCCCATCTGGCCCATGTCAAGGAAGACGAGAAGATCCGCTTCCGCGACATCGCCGCCCAGCCGCGCAAGATCATCTCGTCGCCGACCTGGTCAGGCATCGAGTCCGAGGAGGTCTGCTACAACGCCGGCTGGACCAACGTGCACGAGCTGATCCCCTGGCGCACGCTTTCGGGCCGTCAGCAGCTTTATCAGGATCACGAATGGATGCGCGCCTTTGGCGAGACCTTCGTGACCTGGCGCCCGCCGGTGGACCTGAAGACCATCACCCCGGATGCCACCAAGGCGCTGGCCAGCGGCGAAAAGCATGTGGTGCTGAACTTCATCACCCCGCACCAGAAATGGGGTATCCATTCCACCTATTCCGACAACCTGCTGATGCTGACGCTGAACAGGGGCGGGCCGGTGGTCTGGCTGTCGGAGACCGACGCGAAGGCGGCCGGGATCGTCGATAACGACTGGGTCGAGGTGTTCAATTCCAACGGCGTCATCACCGCCCGCGCGGTGGTCAGCCAGCGGATGAAGGACGGCACGCTGTTCATGTATCATGCGCAGGAAAAGATCGTGAACACGCCGGGGTCGAACATCACCGGCCAGCGCGGCGGCATCCACAATTCGGTCACGCGGGCGGTAGTGAAACCGACCCACATGATCGGCGGCTATGCCCAGCAATCCTATGGTTTCAACTACTACGGAACCGTGGGCGCCAACCGCGATGAATTCGTGATCGTCCGGAAGATGAATTCGGTCGATTGGCTCGATCGCCCCGCAA
>SKNG01000137.1 GCA_007120685.1 Paracoccaceae bacterium
ACCTGATCACCGTTTTCCGGATCTTTCTGGTGCCGGTCGTGATCGTGATGATCCTTCAGGAACTTTGGGGCTGGGCCTTTGCGCTGTTCGTGATCGCCGGCATCTCCGACGGGCTCGATGGCTTCGTTGCGCGCCGTTTCGACATGCGCAGCCGGATCGGCGCAGTGATCGATCCGCTTGCCGACAAGGTTCTCATCGCCGCGATCTATACCACCCTCGCGATCGTCGCGGTCATCCCCGCCTGGCTTGCCATTGTCGTCGTTTCCCGCGATGTCATGATCGTGGTGGCCTTCGTGCTGACGTGGACAATTGCGCGGCCGATAAAAGCTCAGACGCGCCCGGTCAGCAAGTTGACGACAGCCTTGCAGATCGTCCTTGCCGGTCTCGTGCTTGGCGGGCTGGCCTTTGGTCTGGACCTCGGCATCCTGGTTGGCCCGCTCGCGGTCCTTGTCGTCGGGTTGACGATTCTCACCGCCGGTCTGTACCTCGTCTCCT
Source organism: Paracoccaceae bacterium (assembly GCA_007120685.1). Classification (GTDB taxonomy): domain Bacteria; phylum Pseudomonadota; class Alphaproteobacteria; order Rhodobacterales; family Rhodobacteraceae; genus Pararhodobacter. Next base: position 496 of record SKNG01000137.1, read on the forward strand.
GGCTGAAGCACATGGCCGGTTGAGTTCGGGTTTGACCGATCGGCCCATGTTAACCGGCCCGGTTGCCCGACCGCTGTTCAAAAGCACATCCAGACCGTGTGGCGATGCCGTGACTTTGGTTCAAGGACGGTGGTACACGTCCTGCTGCGGTGATCACGACCCGCCGAAGGGCGCCGATGCGGGCAGCGACTGCTGCTGTCTGGCCGGGCGCGAGGGGTGGGTTGGTTGGCAATCCGAAAGCCATCGCCTGCACCGCAAGCCGAGGTGTTCATGACCCGAACCGATCAGCGCACAAACTGTCTTGAAACCGCAGGGCGCTGCCGGGCGAACGCCCTGGCGGTGATCTGGCTGGCGCTGGTGGTTGTCCTCTCCGGTCTGGCGCCGGCACGGGGCGACACCCCGGCCAATGGCCCCGTGCTGCATGTGTTCTGGAGCATCGACTGCCCGGTCTGCATCCGCCAGAAGCCCTGGCTGGAGGGGCTGGAGGCGCGGTTCCCCGGTCTGCGGGTTCTGGAGATGGAACTGTCGCGCACCGACCGCCATCACGCGCTGTTCGTGGAAATGGCCGCCGAGCGTGGGATAAGCGCGACCCATGTGCCTACGCTCATGCTCGGTCCGCGTGCCTGGGTCGGGGACACGCCCGGCCTGCGCGCCGAGATCGAGGCGGCGATCGCCGCCATGCTCGCGGGCGACGCGGCTCTACCGGCCCCGGGCGACGGGCTGCGCCTGTCGCTGCTGTGCGAGGTCGACCGGGCTTCGGCTTCGGTGCTGGGGTTGACCGTCCTGATCGCCTTCGTTGACGGATTCAATCCCTGCTCGCTTTGGGTGCTGACCCTGTTACTGGGCATGGTCATTGCTTCGGGCTCGCGCCGGCGGGTGGCGGTTGTGGGCATCAGCTTTCTGCTCACCACGGCGCTGATCTATGGCGCCTTCATCGCCGGGCTGTTCAGCGTTCTGGCCTTTGCCTTTGCCCTGCCATGGGTGCGTTGGGCGGTGGCCCTGTTCGCGCTCGGCTTCGGTCTTGTCAGCATGAAGGACTATTTCTGGTACGGGCAGGGCCTCACCTTATCGATCCCCGAGGGGCAGAAACCCGGACTCTATCAACGCCTGCGCCGGCTACGCCAGCAGGACCTGAGCACGCCTGCGCTGATAGGGGCAACCGTGGCCATGGCCAGTGGGATTGCGCTGGTAGAGTTGCCCTGCACGGCGGGTTTCCCCGTGATCTGGTCGGGCATCCTTGCCGAGCGCGAGGTCGGCCGTGCCAGTTTCGTCGGGCTTCTGGCGGTGTATGTGCTGATCTACCTCGGCGTCGAACTGGTCATCTTTGCCATCGCGATCACCGGCATGCGCCTCGGACGGATGGGTGAGCAGCATGGTCGCGCGCTCAAGCTTGTCGGCGGCACCTTGATGGTGTCGCTTGCCGGCGCGCTGGCGTTGCGGCCCGAGCTGATGGAGGATCTGACCGGAACCCTGATTCTTTTCGGCGCGGCGCTCTGCGTGGCGGCACTGATCATACTGGCGCATCGCATGAAGGCCGCCGGCTGATGAACCTTCAGGCCGATCCAAGTCGAGCTACCGCGAGCATCACTCGGCGCCGATACGGAAGCACTGTGGAAGCAAGAGGGGACAAAGCGCTGCCAGTTTCGGCGCAATCCTGCGGACGGCGCGCATGGGGCAGAGGGCACCAACTGGCGGAAATATCGAAGGAATACGCAAACGAGCGCAATCGTTCATGGTCCGTTCGGCACGACTCATAACCTGAAGGTCGTAGGTTCAAATCCTACCCCCGCAACCAAAATATTCCGTTTTATCAAACGCTTATGCGCCGCCCTCCGGGGCGGCGTTTGTGTTTGAGACCACCCGTGGAAGCACCGTGGAAGCAAGAGGGCGCGAAGTCCCTCGCGTGACTGCGAAAATCGCGTTCGTTCCTCGGCAGCCCCGTGTGGCGCGAACCGGCACCAGCGGCGCTGGTCGTTCCCGGCCCTGTGCCGCCGTTCAGCATCGTCTACATGTCGCGGTGCGGCTGCACGAGATCGGCCGTTCATGCTTGCTGCAGCATTTCTGATGCTAGGGCGTCGCCGATTGGCAAACGTTATGAAGTTCAAAGCTTCGATACGCTTCGAAGTTCACTCTTCCTGCGAATTTCACCATCCATCAGTGCACGGTGACCGATAGGCTCTGATGGATGGTGAATGCTCAGCCTTGCCAGTCTTCACCGATATAGGTGGAAAGGTAGTTCAAGATCAGCGCCCGCTCGTCGGGCTCGAGTTCCCACATCCCCTGCTCCTCAACCATCCAGTCCAGAAGCTCGTCCCACACACGCTGCGAGTAGCCGCCATTGGTGACGGTGCGCAGGCTGTGACAGGCGATGCAGGCGTAATAGGTCTCTTCGGCCCCCTCGCCGGGCGGCAGCGGATCCCAGGGGTTCTCTTCGGCCTGCGCAGGCGCCAGCGTCAGCAGGAGGGCGGCGGCCGCCGCCCTCATAACAGTATAAAAACGCATCGTTCCTCCCTCAGACCGCGGTCACATGGATGCGGTGGCAGGAATTGTTCAGATAGCCGCGTGGGTTCCAGCCCGGAACCACCATCGGCTGGGTACGGCCGCGGTTGTCGGTGGCGCGCGCGCATACCTCGTAATACCCGGTCAGGGGCGCGCTCACATGCGCCCGCCAGCGCTGCCAGCTGTAGCGGTTGGGCGCGGGTTCCACCGTGGCCGGCTGCCAGGTCGCGCCGAAATCGATCGACACTTCCATTCCGGTCACATGGTCGTCGCCCGCCCAGGCCTGGCCGCGCACCTCGAAGGGCCGGCCGGTCGGCACCTCGGTCCCGGCCACCGGATGGGTGATCGCCGACTTGACGATCATCGAGCCCATAACCTCCATGTCCTCATGCGCGACTTCGGTACCGGCAGCGACCGGATGGCGCGGCATGCGGTAGCTGAGGCCGGTCATCCCCGCCCCGGTATGCTCGCGGTCCAGAACCATGATCCGAGTCAGCCACTTCTGGCTGACCGACCCGGCCCAGCCCGGCGCCACGATCCGCGCCGGATAGCCATGGGCCACCGGCAGATCCTCGCCGTTCATCTTCAGGGCGATGATGGTATGTGGGTCCATCATCTTTGCGATGGGCCCGCCGCGCGAGATCGCCTGCCGGTCCGGATCACCCGACAGATGCGGGTCGTAGCTTTCATGCCCAGTATAGACGGCCGTAGGCTTCAGCCCGGCCCGGCGCAGGATGTCCGACACCCGCACGCCGGTCCATTCGGCATTGCCGATGGCACCGATCGTCCAGGGGTTGCCGCGCGGCAGCGGGTTGAATCCGGCGCGCCCGTTGCCGCCGCATTCCAGTTGCAAGCGCAGGGTGACATGGTCGAACTCGGTCATAAGCTGGTCATAGGTCAGCTCCAGCTCCTCGTTGACCTCGCCGTCGATCCTCAACCGCCAGTCGGCCTTGCTCATCGGCATCGGCATGCCGCCGTTGTTGCGCACGAAATGCACATCCGCAGGCGTGATGTCATGGTCCAGCAGATGTGCCGGGGTTTCCATGTTCAGGGGGCGGTCATTATGGATGATCAGATCGCCATGTTTGGATTCGATCTGGAACTCATCCAGCGTCTCGGCCATCGCGCTGGGGATCAGCCCCAGCGGCATGTTAGCGTTGAAGGGCATGGTGGTGCCCAAAAATGCACCCATCGTCGCTAGCCCGGCGCCGCGCAGGAATCCGCGCCGGTCTGGCCCAGCCTTGCGTCCGAATACCAGCCAGTCCGCCCTTTCAGGGTCCTCGTGATACAGTTCGACAAGCCCTCGCTCGTCCTTGCCAAATTTCCGCCCCATCCCGTTTCCTCCCTCGCATGATGTCGTGAGGGCTGCTACCGAATGTCGCAGCCCTAAACAGAAAAGACGGAAGCGAGAGGTACTTTATTCCCTGCTGTCGAAAAGAAATCAGCCTAGGCAGGGTTGTCGGGCTGCGGTGAGTGCGACAAGTAGCGCCGGGTCGGTCCGGTCACGCGCCAGGCTAGCGGCAGCCAGCGCCCCGGAGATGGTGGCGAAACGCTGGGGGTTCATGTCCCGCGCTATCAGTGTGAAGGCACCAGAACCGCTGTGCCAACTTGCAGCCTGTAACCCGCCTTCGGCGTGCAGGGTCACGGCTTGAACCGGGCCGGTGCCGGGGCGCTCGAACAAGCTGATCCGGCAAGCATTGCGGCCGATGAAGGCCAGATGCACCCCGTTTCCGTCGGGCAAGGGAGCGGCATGGACCAAACGCAGTCCGGCACTTTCCATCGCGCCGGTCAGCCAGTCTGGCGCGCCCGGCGTGCTTTCGTCGGCGGCCTGGGCCCAGGCGTCATGATGTGCCCGCAGGTCAGGAAATATCTCTCTCGCGTCACCCGGTCCCATGGTCTGAAGGAGCGGCGCGGGGGCACCAAAAAGACCCGGCCCCAACATTGCCAGCCCAAGAACCGCGAGTGTGAAACATGCCGCGACGGCCGGGGGCAAAGCCAACCAAAGCGGCCGCCACCCACTTTCTTGTGGCAAGGGTAGCGGGGGCGCAGGCGGCACTGCACCCGCCAGGCCCGCGACCCCGGCCTTGAGCCCGTGCAATACCGCGATGCGCGCGGCCAGATCCGGTTCGCCAGCAGCGCGGGCTGCAAGTTCCGCCGCAGTGTCGCTGTTCAGCGCCCCATCAATATAGGCGTTGAGGACCTCATTCGATATCTGCCCACGCAAGATCACGCCAGCCCCCGCCCACGACCGGGTCCTTGCTCGTGCCCTCGCAGCCGCGAGAGCGGCAGCGCGACAACCTGCGGATCCTCTGTCAGCAGGCGGCCCAAAGCGGTGCGGGCACGACTGACTCGGCTCATAACGGTACCCATCGGAATATCCAGCAACTCGGAGGCTTCTTCGTATGTGAAGCCGCCGATATCGACCAGCGCCAAAATGTCGCGGTGGATCTTGTCAAGCACCATAAAGGCCTGTTGCACGGCAAGGCGATTGACCACGCTTTGCTCGCTCCCATGCGAGGGCGTGTCAGCCTCGATCAGTTCATCCAAAGAAATGACCGGATCGGCCGCGCGCAGCCGGTCAATCCAGAGGTTGCGCATGATCCGGAACATCCAGACTCGAAAGGCAGTCCGGTCATCGGGCGCAGTGGCCGCAGCCAGCGCACGCACCATCGCGTCCTGATAAAGATCCTCGGCATCGGTGGTGCTGCGAGAGAGCGCCCAAGCATAGCCGAACAGGCGTTGACGCAGGTCTGCCAGTTGTGCATGTCGCCCCCGGCTCATGGCTGCATTCCTCCCCTTGGGCGCTCTCGCCCCGGCACGCATGCTACGGCCATCGCTGAAAAAGGCCAGCACCATCATCAGTGGGCCGGTTTTTTTGCGACGCTGCCAGCAATGTAGTCTCGTGATAGAGCCGTCCAAGGCGCACTCATGAAACAGCTTTCAATAATCGGGGACATTGCGCAATGGCAGCGCAACGGCGCAAGTTCCAAGCTCTATCTCCGCGTTTTAGATCAACGACAGCTTCGCAAATTCCCTCCCAGCCGAATGCCGCACCTGCATCGGGCGCCTTCCCGCCCGAACCCGCCCTACGCCCTGACATGGCTCCCGCACGTCAGCGCCGTCCGGCGGCTGCCTTCGCCCGATCCTGCCGCGCGAGTTCGGCCATGGCCTTGCTGAAGAGGCGGCGCGGGGTGTTCATGAGGGCGAAGCGACGCTTGTGGGACGGGCGGTCGGGATCTCCCCGTCCTCAGTGTCACACGCGCGCATCACCTTAAGGTTTTGGCCCTGAAGGTCGGAGGGCTAAAAACATAATAAAAACAACGCCTTGCCGGGAGCGCTGTTTTCGCGCAACTACGCAGAATTGCGACGCTTCTCATAACCTGAAGGTCGTAGGTTCAAATCCTACCCCCGCAACCA
>SKNG01000231.1 GCA_007120685.1 Paracoccaceae bacterium
CCGCGCCAGAGCGCCCGGTCAATCCGCTGGTGATTTCCGCCGCCTTCAGCCGCGCGCTGAAACCCGAAACCTGGGCACGGTTGCGCCGGCGTTTCTATGCTCTGCATTTCCAGTATCTCTCGGCCTTCGACAATCCGCAGGACTACGATTATTTCCGCATCACCGCCGGCCCGCAGACCCTGCGCGACCGCTTCCACGGCCGGCGCAACTCGCCGCAATGCGAGGGGCGCGTCTTCGCCCCACACCGCGCCCGGGGTATCGCATGAGCCTGCCGCCCAAGCCCCCCGCACGACAGGGCACAGCCCGACTGCCCGCCCTGATCCGAGCCTTCCGGCGCGACATCCTCTCGGCCCTGCCGGAACGGCTTTACCGCGCGAAGATGGCCGATTTCCGCACCCCCTTCTTCCGCTCCTGCCTGATCAACGAACCCGCGCTCTGGCGGCTGGTGCTGAACGAACGTCCCGGCGATTTCCCCAAGTCGAACCGCATCCGCGCCGGGCTGGAGCCGCTTCTGGGCCGGTCGGTCTTCGTCACCAACGGCGCGGAATGGGAACGCCAGCGCCGCATCATCGACCCGGCCTTTGAAGGGGGCCGCCTGCGCGACACCTTCCCCGCCATGCTGGCGGCGGGCGAGGCGGCAGTGGCGCGGCTGGACAGTGCCGCCGCCAAAGGCCCGGTGGAGGTGGAAGAGGCGATGAGCCACGCCGCGGCGGATGTGATCTTCCGCACGCTGTTCTCCGTGCCGATAGAAGACGCCACCGCGGCGGAAGTGTTCCGCGCCTTCCGCGCGCATCAGCAAACCCAGCCGATCCTGAACCTCGCCGCCTTCCTGCCCCTGCCACGCTGGTTTCCCCGCTTCCACCGCCGCGCGACCCTGCGAACCGCCCGCCACATCCGCGCGCTGATCACCGCGATGACCGAGACCCGCGCGGCGCAGATCAAGGCCGGCACCGCGCCCGACGACCTGGCCACCAAGATCATGACCACGCCGGACCCGGTCGATGGCCGGCCCTTCGAAACGGCGGAAATGGTCGATCAGGTGGCGATCTTCTTCCTCGCGGGGCATGAGACGTCGGCCTCGGCGCTGGCCTGGACGCTCTGGCTGATCGCGGGCGACACGAGGCTGCAGGACCGGCTGGCGGAGGAGGCCGAGACCACGCTCGGCACGGCGCCGGATTTCACCGCAGCAAACCGGCTGAAACTGGCGCGGGATACCTTCCGCGAGGCGCTGCGGCTCTATCCGCCGGTGCCGATGATGGTGCGTGAAACCACGCGGCCAGAGACCTTCCGCAACCGCCCCCTGAACCCCGGCGCGCAGATCGTGATCAGCCCCTGGCACCTGGGCCGCCATGAACGCATCTGGTCCGAACCCGACGCCTTCTGCCCCCATCGCTGGCAAACGGCGCAGGGGCGCGAGGCCGCGCGCGAAGGCTTCATCCCCTTCTCCAGCGGCCCGCGCGTTTGCACCGGCGCGGGCTTTGCGATGATCGAAGGCCCGCTGATCCTCGCCCAGATCGCCCGCCGTTTCCGCCTTGCCCCGCTACAGGACCAGATACCCGAACCCGTCGCCCATCTGACCGTCCGCGCCCGCCACGGTATCCGCCTGCGGATCACCCGGCGCTGACTGCTCGGTCATCTTGCTGAAAATACTCGAAATCGCTGCGCCGCAGACTCGGCCCGCACCTCTTCCGTTGCGCCTCTTCCGTTGCGCCGCGCCAAGGGCGCGGCGCTCGGCCCGGGCGCGTGGCAGCGGCGCGCGGAACGCGCGGTCTCGCCGCAAGCCGGGGCATGCCCCTTGGCGCTACCCCTGTTCTTCCAGCGCAATCAGCGCCGCCCCGGCCTCGACCTGTGATCCTGCCTCGGCCAAAACCTGCGCCACCACCCCGTCGCGCCCCGCCGCCAGCGTGTGCTCCATCTTCATCGCCTCCAGCACCGCCAGCCGCGCGCCCTTCACCACCGCCTCGCCGGCAGAGACGAAAACCGCCTTCACCACCCCCGGCATCGGCGCCTTGATCACGCCGGCCGCCGCGCCGGCATCCGCCGCCACCGCCAGCGGATCGGGCAGGGTGAAATGATGACTGACCGCGCCGAAGACCGACACGCCCGCCCCCCATCGCACCGCCTGTGCCGCCACCTGCGCGCCGTCGATCCACCAGCCCCCGGCGCGCCGTTCGGCGAAAAGTTCAGCCCCGTCCAGTTCCACCGACCAGCCTGCCCCGGACAGCCGCCTGATGCGCATCCGGTGGCGCGCCTCGCCCGCGTCCAGCAGCACGGTCGCGCCCAGCGGCATCCAGTTGGTGAATCCCTCCAGCGCCCCGCCCTGCCCGGCGTCAAGGGCGGTCAGCCCGGCCAGCGCCAGCACCTGGGGCGCAGGCGGCGGCACGGCGGTCAGCGCCTCGATATCGCGGGCAATCAGCCCGGTATCGACATCACCCGCCGCGAAGCCCGCATGCCGCGCCAGCGCGCCCAGAAAGTCGCGGTTGGTGACCGAGCCTGCGACCTGCGTGGCGTCCAGCGCCGCCGCCAGCCGCGCCAGCGCCACCGCGCGGGTGGGGCCGTGGGTGGTGATCTTGGCGATCATCGGGTCATACCAGGGGCTGATCGCATCGCCCGGGCGCACGCCGGTGTCGATCCGCGCGGCCGAAGGGAAGGCCAGATGCGCCAGCCGCCCCGTGGCGGGCAGGAAACCCGCCGGCACATCCTCGGCGTAAAGTCGCGCCTCGAAGGCGTGGCCGTTGATGGCCAATTCCTCCTGCCGACAGGGCAAGGGCTCGCCGGCGGCCACGCGCAGCTGCCATTCGACCAGATCGACGCCGGTGATTGCTTCCGTCACCGGGTGTTCGACCTGCAGCCGGGTGTTCATTTCCATGAACCAGAACCCGTCCGTCCGCAGCCCGCGCGACCCGTCGACGATGAATTCCACGGTGCCCGCGCCCTTGTAGCCGATGGCCTCGGCCGCGCGCACCGCCGCCTGGCCCATCGCCGCGCGCATCGCCTCGGTCATGCCCGGCGCGGGCGCCTCCTCGATCACCTTCTGATGGCGGCGCTGTAGCGAGCAGTCGCGTTCGAAAAGATGCACCGCCTTTGCGCCGTCGCCGAAGACCTGGATCTCGATATGGCGCGGCTTCTCGATGTATTTCTCGATCAGCACGGCCGGATTGCCGAAGGCCGTTGCGGCCTCGCCCTGCGCGCTGGCGAGCGCGTCCGCAAAATCGGCCGGGTCGTCCACCCGCCGCATCCCCTTGCCGCCGCCGCCGGCCACGGCCTTGATCAGCACCGGATAGCCGATGGCATCGGCCGCACCGGCCAGATGCTCGGGGTCCTGGTTCGGCCCGTGATAGCCCGGCACCACCGGCACGCCGGCCTCCTGCATCAGCTTCTTGGCCGCGTCCTTCAGCCCCATCGCCCGAATCGCATCGGCCGAGGGGCCGATGAAGGTTAGGCCCGCCGCCGCGACCTGATCGACGAAATCGGGGTTTTCGGACAGGAAGCCATAGCCCGGGTGGATCGCCTGCGCGCCGGTATCGAGCGCAGCCTGGATGATCCGCTCGCCCTTCAGGTAGCTGTCGGCCGGGCGCGGGCCGCCGATGGCGACAGCCTGATCGGCCAGCGCCACATGCAGCGCCTCCCTATCGGCGTCGGAATGGACGGCGACGGTGCGGATACCGAGGCTGCGGGCGGTGCGGATCACGCGGGCCGCAATCTCGCCGCGGTTGGCGATGAGGATCTTGTCGAACATCACGGGCTCCTGTGCTGGGCAGGGGTGGGGGGCTCTGCCCCCCGTCCGCTGCGCGGACTCCCCCCGGCGTATTTGAGGCAAGATGAAAGGGCGGGCGGTTTTGAGCCTGGGCCTGCGGCAGGCAGCGTTGCCACGGGGCGGGGCGCGGCGTTAGGGTGGCGGGCATGTATCATCGCCCGCTTCTGCCCCACGGCCTGCGCCCGCCCGAGACATGGGGCGGTCCCGGCTGGTTGGCCCGCCCCTTGCGGCTGGCCGATGCCGAGGCGGATTTCGAGGCGGTGATGGCCTCGGCCGAGCGGCTGCGCGGCGCGATGGACCCCGACGATCCCTGGCCCGAGGGGCTGAGCCTGCACGAGAACCGCGTCGATCTGGGCTGGCATGAGCGCGAGTTCACCCGAGGGCACAGCTATGCCTGGACGGTGGTAGAGGGGGCGCGGGTGGTGGGGTGTTGTTATCTCTATCCCGCCGACCGCGCGGGGTTTGACGCGATGGCTTTCTGGTGGGTGCGCACGGGGCATGAGGGACTGGATGCGCCCGTGGGGGCGGCCTTTCGCGCGGTAATCGATGTGCTGCCGGTAAGCTGTGCCTTTCCGGGGCGGGATATCGCGTGGGAGGCATGGCGGGCGCGGCCTTCGCGCGTCTGAGGCGCTCACATCCGGAACACGCCGAAGCGTGTCTCCTCGATCGGGGCATTCAGGGCCGCCGAGAGTGACAGCGCCAGGATCTGGCGGGTGTGTCGCGGGTCGATCACGCCGTCATCCCAGAGCCGCGCCGAGGCGTAGAGCGGGTGGGACTGGTGGTAGAACATCTCCAGCGTGGGGCGTTTGAAATCGGCCTCTTCCTGCTCCGACCAGCTGCCGCCCGTGCGTTCGATCCCGTCGCGTTTTACCGTGGCCAGCACGCCCGCCGCCTGTTCGCCGCCCATCACCGAGATACGCGAATTGGGCCAGGACCACAGGAAGCGGGGCGAATAGGCGCGCCCGGCCATGCCATAGTTGCCGGCGCCGAAACTGCCGCCGACGATCAGCGTGATCTTCGGCACCGATGTGGTGGCCACCGCCGTGACCATCTTGGCGCCGTGGCGCGCGATGCCTTCGTTCTCATACCGGCGTCCGACCATGAAGCCCGTGATGTTCTGCAGGAAGATCAGCGGGATGCGGCGCTGGCTGCAGAGTTCGACGAAATGCGCGCCCTTGACAGCGGATTCGCTGAAGAGGACGCCATTGTTGGCCACGATTCCCACCGGCATGCCCATGACATGGCCGAAGCCCGTCACCAGCGTCTCGCCGAAGCGCGGCTTGAATTCGTCGAAGCGCGAGCCGTCCAGCACCCGGGCCAGCACCTCGCGGATGTCGTACTGCTTCTTCAGATCGGCGGGGACGACGCCCAGCAGTTCCTCGGGGTCGTAGGCGGGGTCCTCGGGGGTGGCCATCAGCAGGTTGTCTGGCTTGCGCCGGTTCAGATGGCTGACCGCGCGGCGGGCCAGCGCCAGCGCATGCGCGTCATCCTCGGCCAGGTAATCGGCGACGCCGGAAAGGCGCGTGTGCACGTCGCCGCCGCCCAGGTCCTCGGCGCTGACCACCTCGCCCGTCGCAGCCTTGACCAGCGGTGGGCCGCCTAGGAAGATCGTGCCCTGATTGCGCACGATGATCGACACATCCGACATGGCCGGCACATAGGCCCCGCCCGCCGTGCAGGAGCCCATCACCACGGCGATCTGCGGGATGCCGGCGGCGCTCATGTTGGCCTGGTTGAAGAAGATGCGGCCGAAATGCTCGCGGTCGGGGAAGACCTCGTCCTGCTGGGGCAGGTTGGCGCCACCGCTATCGACCAGATAGACGCAGGGCAGGTGGTTCTGGGCGGCGATTTCCTGCGCGCGCAGGTGTTTTTTCACCGTCATCGGGTAATAGGTGCCGCCCTTCACCGTGGCGTCATTGGCGACCACCATCACCTCCTGCCCGTGCACCCGGCCGATGCCGGCGATCATGCCGGCAGCGGGGGCGGCGCCGTCATACATGCCATGCGCCGCCGTGGCGCCGATCTCCAGGAAGGGCGAGCCGGGGTCAAGCAGGTTCGCCACCCGCTCTCGCGGGAGCATCTTGCCGCGCTCGGTGTGGCGGGCCCGGGACTTTTCGCCCCCGCCGGCGGCGGCCTGGGCGGCGGCCTGGCGGATGGTGTCGATCAGGTCCAGATGCGCCTGCCGGTTGGCGCGGAAGTCATCGGTATTGGTGAGGGTGGCGGAGGTCAGTTTCACGGTCTTATCACCCTGATGTCGAGAGGAAGGTTGAGCGCGGCCCAGGAACGGTCGGCGGTGAGAATGGGCAGACTGGCGCAAAGCGCCTCGGCCAGGCAGGCGCGGTCGCCCAGCGACAGGCCGGCGCTGCGGGTGCCGCGGCGCAGCTGCCCGGCAATGCCGGCGGCCTGGCTGCCGAAGGCGCGCACCGGCAAGAGAAGCGCTTCGAACAGCGCCTGCGCCTGATCGGGGCGCTCGCCCTTGTCGGTCAGCTTGGCAATCACTTCGGCGGCATTCACGGCGCTGATCTCGGCACTGGGAAGCACGTCGATCACGGCCTCGGCCCCCGGCTCCTGAAAGAGCACGGCCAGCAGCGCAGAGGCGTCGATCAGCACCGCATCGCTCATCGGCCGGATCGCG
>SKNG01000380.1 GCA_007120685.1 Paracoccaceae bacterium
GCTGGCTGGGCGGTCCGGCGCCGGCGCTCGCCGATTTCGCGGTCTGGGGGCAGGTGGCGCCGATGCTGAACTGGCCGATGCGTGGCCCTGTCGCCTGTCATGCGCGCCGCCTGCCGGAACTTGCCCGATGGCACGGCCGGATCATGGCCGACATTTTCGGCGCCCGTTCCGCCGCCTGACCCGGGCGCTCCGGCCGTTCCGGACTTTGCCTGCCGCGGTGTCGTTTTTCACCGCTTTGGCGTCGGGCCTGCCGGGGCGCCGGCAGCGCCATGTTGCAAGGTGCGCGCGGACAGGAACGGAGTAACGCGCCATGAAGACCCATGTCAGAGCCCTTGTCGTCGGCGGCGGCGCGGTGGGCGCCGGGATCGCCTATCATCTGGCGAAGGCCGGCTGGGACACCATGCTGATCGAGCGGGACGAACTGACCGCGGGTTCCACCTGGCACGCCGCCGGGCTGCTGCCCCTGTTCAACATGGGCTATGCCACCAGCCATATCCATGATTACAGCGTGAAATATTACAAGACGCTGGAGGCAGAGACCGGCCTGAACCCCGGCTTTTACGTCGTCGGCAACCTGCGCATGGCCCAGACCCAGGACCGAATGGACGAATACATGCTCTATTCCACCACGGCCGAGACGGTGGGGATCGACCATGAATGGCTCACCCCCGCGCAGATCAGGGAGCGCTGGCCGCTGGTGCGCACCGAGGATCTGAAGGGCGCCATCTACCACCCCACCGACGGCTACATAAACCCCGCCGATGTGACCCAGGCCATGGCCAAGGGCGCCCGCCAGCGCGGCGCGGCAATCCATCGCCGCCTGCAGGTCGATGCCTATCGCTGGACCGGGTCAGAATGGGTGGTGACCTGCACGAAGATGGTGGAGAGGGGCGGCAATCTAGTCCCCTCGGACGAGAAGGTGGAAATCACTGCCGAACATGTCGTCACCGCCACGGGCAACCATGCCCAGCGCACCGCGCGGCTGCTGGGCATCAAGATCCCCGCCATCCCGGTGGAGCATCAGTATATCGTCACCGAGCCCGACCCCGCGCTTCGCGAATGGCGCGCGGCGGGCAATGCCGAACACCCGGTCCTGCGCGATGCCGACGCCAAATGGTATGTGCGCGAGGAACGCGGTGGCTGGATCCTCGGCCCCTATGAACGCAATGCCCCGGCGCGGTTTCTTTATGACGTGCCCGAGAGTTTCCGCGCCGATCTCTTTCCGCTGGACCTGGAGCGGATCGAGGAAGAATACATGGCGATGATCCACCGCCTGCCGTCCTCGGAAACGGTGGGGCTGAAGGACGACTACAACGGGCCCATCTGCTACACGCCCGATGGCAACCCGCTGGTCGGCCCAGCGCCGGGGCTGCGCAACATGTGGCTGGCCGAGGGGTTCAGCTTCGGCATCACCGCCGCGGGCGGCACCGGGCATTACCTGGCGCAGATGATGACCGAGGGCGAGGCCGAGATTGACATGGCGAGCCTCGACCCGCGCCGCTATGGCGGTTGGATGACCACCGAATATGCCGCCCGCAAGAACGAGGAATGCTACGAACACGTCTATATCCTCCACCACCCGGACGAGGAGCGCCCCGCCTGCCGCCCCCTGCGCACCGCCCCCTGTTATGACCGGGTAAAGGCGCGCGGCGCGCAGTTCGGGCAGGTAAACGGCTGGGAAAGGCCGAATTACTATGGCCCGGCGGATGCGCCCGAGCGCTTCGACCATGACGCTCGCAGCTTCCGGCGCGGGGGGTGGTGGCAGTATGCGGTGGAAGAGGCGAAGGCGATCCGTGAAGGGGTGGGCATGATCGACGCCACCGCCTTTGCCAAGCAACGCGTCTATGGCCCCGGCGCCACCGATTTCCTGGACTGGATGACCTGCAACAAGCTGCCGAAGGTTGGCCGGATCAACCTGACCTATGCGTTGACTGCCCTGGGCACGGTGCGCACCGAATATACCATCATGCGGCTGGCAGAGCAGGAATACTATCTGATCTCGGCCGGTGGCTGGGCGGCCTATGACCATGATTTCCTGATGCAACACAGCCAGGACTGGTGCGCGGCGCATCCGGACCGCTGGGTGGTGGTTCAGGATGTGACCACGCAATGGGGCGTTTTTGCCGTTGCCGGGCCGAAATCGCGCGATCTGCTTGCGCCGCTGGTCCGGGATGCTGACCCGGCCACGGCCCTGTCGAACAAGCGTTTCCCCTGGCTGAGCCTGCGCCAGATCGAACTGGGCATGTGCCCGGTGCGCGCCGTCCGCGTGGCCTACACGGGCGAACTGGGCTGGGAGCTGCACCATCCGATGGAGATGCAGAACTACCTCTTTGACCAGTTGATGGCCGCTGGCGAGGGGGTGGGCCTGAAGCTGGTCGGCGCGCGGGCGCAGAACTGGCTGCGGCAGGAAAAGAGCTACCGCGCCTTCGGCAATGAACTGGGCCGTGACGCCACCCCGCTGGAGGCCGATCTGCCGCGCTTTGTCGACATGGGCAAGGAATTCCACGGCAAACCGGCGATGGAGGCAACCGGCATCCGGTCGCAATGCGTGACGCTGCTGATCGACGGGCCGGCCGATGCCGACCCCTGGGGGCGCGAGGCGCTTTATGCGGGCGGTGAAAAGGTGGGGCGGTTGACCTCGGGCGGCTATTCCGTGGCCTTCGGCAAGCAGATCGGCATGGGCTATGTGAAGCCGGCGCATGCGGCGGTGGGCACGAAGCTGAAGCTGCGGATGCAGCGCGAGTTGTGGGACGCCGAGGTGGTGCAGGACAGCCCCTACGACCCCCAGAACGCGCGGATCAGGGCGGACGGGTAGGCGCGGCAGGGCGCTGGCGCGGCAGGGCGCTGGCGCGACAGGCGTCAGGGCGCCGACCAGTCCAGCCGCAGCCGCAGGAAGCCTGCGCGGGACAGGCCGCGCGGCTCGGGGTGAAAGCGGGCGATCTGGCCAAGGTAGCGTTCGGCGCCCGGGCCGGTCTCGAACAGCGCATGCACACCCGGCAGGGGCGTGAAGGCGATGCTGCGCGATGTCGATGGCCGCACCGTGCCGATGCGCTCGACATGGGCGCGGATCACGTCCCGGGTGATGGTGCCGTCCTGCAGGACCAACCGTTCCGGCACCGTTGCCGGAAACTGCCCCGCCCCGCAGGCCCGGAAACTGTTGGTGCACAGGATGAATTCCTGCGCCGGGTCCAGCGGCGCGCCCCGGAAACCGACCCGTGCCACGCGCCGGGCATCGGCCTGGGCCAGCCTGCCGTCAGGCGTGTAGCGGGCGGGCTGCGACAGGTCGTATTCCACGCTCAGCCCGTCGATGACCTCGAAATTGTAGCCCGGCACGCGCGGGTCGCGCAGCAGCGTGTCCTGGCTGTCCGGGCGCAGACGGTTGAAGGCCGAGGCGCTGCGCTCCAGCCATTCCACCGCCTCTGCCCCGGTGACACGAAGCGCGGCAATGGAGTTTGGAAAGCTGTAGAGATCGGCGATATGGCGCAGCGCGATGGGCTCGGCCGGAACATCGGTGAAATTGCCTGATCCGCCCAGCCCCCCGCATTTGAACGGCGCGACCGAGGACAGGATCGGCAGCGCCGCCAGCCCGGGATCGCGCAGACGCGCGGCCACATGCTGGCGCTGCGCCTCGGCAACCAGGGCCAGCGCGGCGGTCTCGCCCAGATGGGCGAAGTAGCTGTGCAGCGGAATCGCGGTCTCGCCCACCGGGCGGCGGATGGCGGCGCGCGTGTCCTCGTGCATCGGGGCGATGGCAGCAGACAGATGGGCCAGGCGGGCCTTGCCCTGCAGTCTGGCGCGCGCAGCCTTCCGATCAGGCGCCGGCCCTCGTGCCTCGCCCTGACGTGCGCCCGCAGCCACGGCGCGGGTCTGGGTATGGGTGCCCAGCACCTGCCAGCGCCCGCCGTCGCGCACCAACAGCATGTCGATCAGCCCGATATGCGACCCCCAGAAACCGCCCATTACCGCCGGCTTGCCGGCGATGGTGCCGGTCTGCACGTCCACCCCGCCATGCCCGGTGAAGACCGGCGAGGGGAACACCATGTGATTGTGCCCGGTCAGCAGCGCGTCGATCCCCGCCACGCGGGCCAGCGGCACGGCGGCGTTTTCCATCCCGTCGGAATGCTGGGCGGCGCCGATGCCGGTATGGGCCAGCGCGACCACCAGATCGGCCCCCGCCTCGCGCATTTCCGGCACCCAGGCGCGCGCGGTCTCCACGATGTCGCGGGCCTGCAGGCGGTTTTCCAGGTGCTGGCGGTCCCAGTCCACCACCTGCGGCGGGGCAAAGCCGATCACGCCGATGCGGATGGGGTGGCGCAACCCGGCGGCATCGGTCAGCACCCGGTCCAGGAGCACATAGGGTTTGACCAGCGTGCGGTCGGTGCGCGGCGCGGCGCCGCGTTTCGTCATCAGATTGGCCGAGACGACCGGGCAGGCGGCGCCGGCCAGCGCGGCGGTCAGGAAATCCAGCCCGTAGTTGAATTCATGGTTGCCCAGCGTGATCGCGTCATAGCGCAGGGCATTCATGGCGGTCATCACCGGATGTTCATCGCCTGCGCGCAGGCCGCGTTCATGGGCCAGGTAATCGCCCATCGCCGTGCCCTGCAGGAAATCGCCATTGTCGAAAAGCAGGGCGCTGGCGGCCTCGCTGCGCGCTTCCTCGATCAGTTCGGCCGCGGCCAGCAGGCCCAGGCCCGTCACCGGCTGGTCGGTGAAATAGTCAAATGGCAGCAGATGCAGATGCAGATCCGTCGTCTCTATCAGGCGCAGATGGACGGTCCTTTCGCCTACCGCGGCATCGGCAAAAGTAACAGGGTTGAACAATGCGCTGCCTCGAACGATCACGGTTTCACGTTGCCGGATCGATGCCGCCGCGCAAGGGGCTGCTGGCCTGACCCGGGGTCACGGGCGCATTGGTGAAAGGGGTCGGTGGCATTTGTTTGGCATAACCCTGTCGCGGGGCTGTCAGGGTACACACGCATGGGTTTAATGGCAATGCGAGGCAGGCCGATATGCCGCCGGGTTCTTTACCTGTTCCCTGTCCTGGCTTATGCACGCAGGAACAAGGCGGAGGGGTCGGATTGAACAGGGAAAGCACGCCGCAAGGGCATTACCACGTGCCGGCGGAGCCGGTGTTTGCCGGCGGCTGGGAGGACAGGCTGGCCGAGCTGCGCGGCGATCTTGCCGCCCTCGATGCAATGGACGCGACTGTCCTGCCCCTGTGGCGGGGCCGGCCGCTGCTGGCGGGGCCGGACGCGCTGGGCTGGCAGGGGGCGGACAGCCCGCTGATGGTCCATGCCCGGCCCGAGCGGCTGTTTCTGGGCTGCCATGACGGGCGGGCGCGGCTGGCGGTGGATGTCTCTTCCTGGGAGCCGCCGGGGCTGGACCGCGCGGCGATGGCCAGTTTCTTCGACGCGCAGGAATACCGCCATCCGGCGCTGCCCGCGGATCATCGCTTTACCGACCTGCGCGGGGCGATGGTGCGGCTGGACCCGGCCGATGCGGCGCTGGCGTCCACCGCGCGGGCACTGTTCAACTGGCACCGCACGCATCGCTTCTGTTCGGCCTGCGGCCATGCCAGCAACTGGGCGCAGGCCGGCTGGGAGCGTCAGTGCCCGGCTTGCGGCGCCAAGCATTTCCCGCGCACCGATCCGGTGGTCATCATGCTGGTGGTGCGCGGCAACCGGGTGCTGCTGGGCCGCTCGCCCGGCTGGCCGGAAGGGATGTATTCGGCGCTCGCGGGGTTCGTGGAGCCCGGCGAGTCGCTGGAGGCCGCGGTGCGGCGCGAGGTGCGCGAGGAAACCGGCGTTGCGGTGGGCGCGGTGCGCTATGTCGCCTCGCAGCCCTGGCCCTGGCCCAGTTCGCTGATGCTGGGCTTTGTCGCCCAGGCCGAAGGCGAGGTCATCGCGCTGGACGACGAACTGGAGGACGCGCGCTGGATCACACGCGAGGAGATGGTCTCGGTCATGGCCGGCCAGCATCCGGCCCTGCGGCGGCCACGCCGGGGGGCGATTGCGCAGTTCCTGTTGTCGGAATGGCTGGCCGGGCGGCTGGAGGGGTAGGGCGCGGCATGCAGGGTGCGCGAAAAGCGCGTTCGAACGCGCTTTGAACGGGCCTTCGAAGGCCCGTTTTCCGCGCACGGATCAGCGCCGCAGCGGGTCGGCCGGATAGGTGCCGAGGATCTTCAGCCGGGTGGTGAAATAGCGCAGCTCGTCCAGCGCCAGGCGCACATTGGCGTCGTCCGGGTGCCCCTCGACATCGGCATAGAATTGCGTGGCGGTGAACGACCCGCCGACCATGTAGCTTTCCAGCTTGGTCATGTTCACCCCGTTGGTGGCAAA
>SKNG01000291.1 GCA_007120685.1 Paracoccaceae bacterium
CCGCCGCAATCTCCGCCCGGCTCTTGCGCGCCCGCTCGGTGGCGGATTTCAACTGCCCGCAGGCGGCCATGATATCCTCGCCGCGCGGGGTGCGGATGGGGCTGGCATAGCCGGCCTTGTGGACGATATCGGCAAAGGCCTCGATCCGCGCCCAGTCCGACCGCTGATAGGGCGCGCCGGGCCATTCGTTGAACGGGATCAGGTTGATCTTGGCCGGAATGCCGGCGATCAGCTTCACCAGCCGCCGTGCATCCGCGTCGCTATCGTTCACGCCCTTCAGCATGACATATTCAAAGGTGATCCGCTCGCTGTTTGACAGCCGCGGATAGTCGCGCAGCGCGGCCAGCAGCGTGGCGATATTCCAGCGCTTGTTGATCGGCACCAGCCGGTCGCGCACTTCGTCAGTGGTCGCGTGGAAGCTGACCGCCAGCAGGCATCCGATCTCCTCGGCCGTGCGCGCAATCTCCGGCACCACGCCGGATGTGGACAGCGTGATCCGCCGGCGCGACAGGCTCAGCCCCTCGCCATCCATAACCACGCGCATCGCATCGCGCACCGCCTCGAAATTGTAGAGCGGCTCGCCCATGCCCATCAGCACGACATTGGAAATCAGCCGCGTCTCGTTCTTCGGCGCGCCCGGCACCGGCCACTCGCCCAGATCGTCGCGCGCCACCATCACCTGGCCGACAATCTCGGCCGCCGTCAGGTTGCGCACCAGTTTCTGCGTGCCGGTATGGCAGAAGGAACAGGTCAGCGTGCAGCCCACCTGGCTGGAGATGCACAGCGTGCCGCGGCTCTCCTCGGGAATATGAACCGCCTCCACCTCATGCCCGCCGGCAATGCGCAAGAGATACTTCCGCGTGCCATCGGCCGAGACCTGGCGCGACACCACCTCTGGCAGGCGGATATCGAAATGCCGGTTCAGCAGGGCGCGATAGTCCTTGGACAGATTGGTCATCGCCTCAAAGTCGCGCACGCCCCAGTGATAGAGCCACTGCCAGACCTGCGCCTCGCGCATCTTTGCCTGCCGTTCCGGCGTGCCGGCCTCGACCAGGGCCGCGCGCAATTGCGTCCGGGTCAGGCCAATCAAATTGACGCGGCCACCACCTTCGGCCTTGCGCGGCAGCGTCAGCATGTCCTGCACCAGCGGTGCGGCGGGGCGGTCAACAGCGGTCATCATGAACTCCGGGGCAATGCCGGCGATATAAGGCCCTTGACGCGCCCTGAACACCCCTGCCCAGACCGCGCCCCTTCATCTTGCCTCAAATACTCCGGGGGGAGTCGGCGAAGCCGACGGGGGGCAGCGCCCCCCTGCCCCGCCATCAGTTGCAGCGGCGCTGGGCTTCCTCGGTCGCGGCGGTAAAGCCGAACAGATTGAACGTGTCGCGCGTCGTGGTACCGCGTCCGGACACCGCGGTCACCACCGCCTCGCGCCCTCGGCGCATCGCCGCCTGCAGCCGCGCATCATCCTCGGGCGAGGCCGCCCAGGCCCAGTTGCCATCGGTGAAGAGCTGGAACTCGTTGTCGCCGATCACCACCTGCACGGTCGAGCCGTCGCGGAACGGATAGCCCCCGGTGAAGGAGATCTCGGCGGTCTCGCCCTGCCCCTGCCGGTAGGTGGCAAACAGCAGGATGTCGCCCCGGCGCACGGTCACAGGCTGGCCACCGCGGGTATTCACCGTCTCGGCCGGGGCCGATACCGCCCAGCACTCCTGCGGATCGCCATCGACGAAGACGCTCCAGGCCGTCTCTACCGCTACCCGGTTGTCGGATTCCTGCGCCATGGCCGAGCCGGCCCCGGCAAGGGCGAAAGCGGCAATCATCGCACCCGTTCTGAAAATCGTCGCCATATCCTCACAAGCCTCCGGCTAATCTGCCCCGCCAGCCACCGCGCCAACCTGATGTGGCGGCCCGTTGCGCCCGAACGTTTTTTCTACCCGTACCCCTTGCGCGACAAGGCCTTGGCCGGGGACCTACACCGCCCGTTGCGATGGCGCAACCGACCGTGCATTCTTAGCGTCTCATTTGACGCAATGGCGAGAGGCGCGAAAGGCCCTTGGGCGAAATATTGCGCAACTGTGATGAACCGGGCAAGACGGGGCAACGGCGATAACGGGAGGCTGGGCATGCAGGCAGATCGGGCGGATGGCGCCGCGCGGGCGGTGCCGATGGTCGAGCTTACGCGCGGCGACAGGGTGGAAAGCCTGCATTGCGGACATGCCGTGATCTGCGATGCCGGCGGCCTTATCCACGCCGCCTGGGGTGACCCGGGGGCGGTGATCTGGCCACGGTCAAGCTGCAAGATGATGCAGGCGCTGCCGCTGGTGGAGTCCGGCGCGTCCGAGGGGCTGAGCGATGCGCACCTGGCGCTGGCCTGCGCCTCGCATCAGGGTGCTGCGCTGCATGTCGGCGCGGTGGAACGCTGGCTGGCCGATCTGGGGCTCAGAGAGGCCGACCTGCGCTGCGGCGCGCATGACCCCGCCGACCGGGACGAGCGCGACCGGCTGGTGCGCGCCGGCGAGGTGCCATGTCAGGTGCACAACAACTGTTCGGGCAAGCATGCGGGCTTTCTGATGTTGGGCCGGCATCTGCAGGCGGGGCCGGAGTATGTGGCGATCGAACATCCGGTGCAGCGCGCAGTGCGGGCGGCCTTTGACGAGGTCACGGGCGAGACCGGCGCGGGCTGGGCCATTGACGGCTGTTCGGCGCCGAATTTCGCCTGCAGCCTGGCGGGGCTGGCGCGGGCCATGGCGCGGTTTGCCGCGGCGCGCGCGGATGGCGATGCCCGCGCCCGCGCCATGGTGCGGCTGCGCGAGGCGATGATGGCGGCGCCCGAGATGGTGGCGGGCGAGGGGCGCGCCTGCACGGAACTGATGCGCGCCGCTCCCGGCCGCCTGGTGGCGAAGGTGGGTGCCGAAGGGGTCTATACGGCGATCCTGCCGCAGCGTGGGCTGGGGCTGGCGCTGAAGATCGTCGATGGCGCCACCCGCGCGGCCGAGGCGGCGCTGGTGGCGCTGCTGACGCGCGAGGGCGTGCTGGCGCCGGATCACCCGGCGGCGCGCAAGCGGCTGGGCGGGCCGATCCGCAACTGGCGCGGCATGGACACCGGCACCCTGCGCCTGGCACCCGGGCTCCCCTGAAACGGTTTCCGGTTCGATTGCTGCGGTTGCTGCCGGGCAACGCGCCTTCGAAGGCGTGTGGGAACGGGCTTTCGAAAGCCCGTTTTCCGGCTGTTCCCGGGCGCTCCGGCCCGAAACGGCGTGACCCCGCCCGTGCCGCTCGCGCGGCCCGCAAGGCCCCGGGCCGGTGCGGCCGCAACGGCCGGTGTTCAGGCGCGCGCCTGGGCTGCCAGTTCCACCGTGCGCACCCGCGCGCCCTGCGCGGTCAACGCCAGTTCCCCCCGGCACAGGCGCAGCGCATCCGCACCGAACAACTCGCCCCGCCAACCCTTCAGGCAGGCCAGATCCCGCTGCCCGGCGGCCAGCGCGTCCAGGTCGGCGGCATTGGCGATCAGCTTCTGCGCCACGCCCGTTTCCTCGGCCCGCGCCTTCAGAAGCACCCGCAGCAACTCGGCCAGCGCCGGGTTGACCTGCAGTTGCGCGCCCGGCTGATCCGCCGCACTGGGCAGCGCCTCGGCCGGCAGCGCGCGCGCCTCGCGCAGCGCGGACAGAATGCCCTCGGCGATCTCGCCACGCCGGGCCTCGCGCAACAGCAGCCGCGAACGGTTCAGCGCCTCATGGTCTTCCGGCCTGGACGAGGCCAGTTCAAGCAGCGCGTCATCCTTGAACACGCGCGAGCGCGGGATATTGCGGCTTTGCGCATAATCCTCGCGGAACCGCGCCAGCGCCTGCACCATGGCCAGAAAGCGCGGCGAATTCGACCGGGTCTTGATGCGCTTCCAGGCCTCGTCGGGCCGGGTGACATAGGTTGCCGGCGCGGTCAGCACCTGCATTTCCTCGTCCAGCCAATGCGCCCGCCCGTTTCGCTCCAGCTCGCGCGCCAGATATTCGTAGATCACCCGCAGATGCGTCACATCGGCCAGAGCATAGCGCGCCTGCGCCTCGGTCAGCGGGCGGCGCGACCAGTCGGTGAAGCGCGAGGTCTTGTCCAGGCTCGCCCTGGCGATCTTGCGCACCAGCGTCTCGTAGCCCGCCTGCTCGCCGAAACCGCAGACCATCGAGGCGATCTGCGTGTCGAACAGCGGCCGCGGGATCACCCCGCCGTCGATATAGAAGATCTCCACATCCTGGCGCGCGGCATGCAGCACCTTGACCACCGCCTCGTTGCGCATCAGCGCCCAGAACGGCGCCAGCGACAGCCCCCCGGCCAGCGGATCGACCAGCACCGCCGGCCCGGCCTCGCCGTTATTGGCCGGCGGCAGGGCCATCTGCACCAGGCACAGCTTCGAATAATAGCTGCGCTCGCGCATGAATTCGGTGTCGATGGTGACATAGGGCGCCTGCGCGGCCTGATCGCAGAAGCGGGCCAGCGTCTCGGTCTCGGTGATCATCTGCATGAAAGGCCTTTCGTCGCGGGGTCATCCCGCCCAGCCCGACCGCTATAGACATTGGCTGGCGTGAAGGAAAGCACCCCGCCGCGCCTCACGCTCCGTTGCCGCGCCGTTGCATTGACAAGTCGCGCGGTTACATCACATCTAGACGCCGCACGCCGGGCCGACCTGTTGCATGGCCCGGAAGGCAAGGTTTTCAGAGGGTTTTCATGGCCGTTGTCGTTGTCGAATCGCCCGCCAAGGCAAAAACCATCAACAAGTATCTGGGTCCCGGCTACACGGTTCTGGCGTCCTTCGGCCATGTGCGCGACCTGCCGCCGAAGGACGGATCGGTCGACCCCGAGCAGGATTTCGAGATGACATGGGAGGTGGCATCGGACTCGCGCAAGCATGTCCGTGCCATCGCCGAAGCCTTGAGGGAAGACAACGACCTGATCCTCGCCACCGACCCCGACCGCGAGGGCGAGGCGATTTCATGGCACCTGACCGAGGCTCTGGCCAAGTCCCGCGCGCTGAAGAAGGACACGCCGGTCAAGCGGGTGGTGTTCAACGCGATCACCAAGACCGCCGTGACCGAGGCGATGAAGAACCCCCGCCAGGTCGATATGGAACTGGTCCGCGCCTATCTGGCGCGCCGGGCGCTGGATTATCTGGTGGGCTTCAACCTGTCGCCTGTGCTGTGGCGAAAGCTGCCGGGGTCGAAATCCGCCGGCCGGGTGCAATCGGTCTGTCTGCGCCTGATCGTCGAGCGCGAGATGGAGATCGAGGCGTTTCGCGCCCAGGAATACTGGACCGTCAGCGCCGAACTGACCACCCCGCGCGGAAAAACCTTCACCGCCCGTCTGGTCACACTGGCCGGCGACAAGCTCGACAAGTTCTCGCTGAAGGATGCCACCGCCGCCGAACTGGCGGTTCAGGCCGTGCAAAGCCGCGATCTTTCGGTGCAAAAGGTCGAGGCCAAGCCCGCCAGCCGCAATCCTGCTGCGCCCTTCATGACCTCGACCCTGCAGCAGGAGGCCAGCCGCAAGTTCGGCATGGGCGCCAAGCAATGCATGTCGGCCGCGCAACGGCTTTATGAGGCCGGGCACATCACCTACATGCGCACCGACGGCATCGACATGGCGCCAGAGGCGGTGATGGCCGCGCGCGATGCGATCAAGGCGCGCTATGGCGCCGACTACGTGCCGAAATCCCCGCGCATGTACAAGAACAAGGCCAAGAATGCGCAGGAAGCCCATGAATGCATCCGCCCCACCGACATGGCGGCCGCGCCGGAAAAGCTGCGTCTGACCGATGCCGACCAGCGCCGGCTTTATGACCTGATCTGGAAACGCACCATCGCCTGCCAGATGGAGGCCGCCCGGCTGGAACGCACCACCGTCGATATCGGCAGCCGCGACGGCCAGGTGGGGCTGCGCGCCACGGGCCAGGTGGTGCTGTTCGACGGCTTCCTGAAAGTCTACGAGGAAGGCCGGGACGAGGAGGGCGACGAGGACGGCGCCCGCCTGCCGCAGATGGCCGAGGGCGATGCGCTGAAGAAAGGCGCGGTGAGCCCTGAGCAGCATTTCACCCAGCCGCCGCCGCGTTATACCGAGGCGACGCTGGTCAAGAAGATGGAAGAACTGGGCATCGGCCGGCCCTCGACCTATGCCTCGATCGTCTCGACCATCCAGGAACGCGGCTATGTGCGCAAGGACAAGAACCGCCTGCTGCCCGAGGACAAGGGGCGGCTGGTGACGATCTTCCTGACCAACTATTTCCGCCGCTATCTGGAATACGACTTCACCGCCGATCTGGAAGAGCAGCTTGACGATGTCTCGGCCGGC
>SKNG01000498.1 GCA_007120685.1 Paracoccaceae bacterium
ACCTGATCGTCAAGGCATCGATCGAACTGGAAGCCTGGTTCGTGGCCTTCGTGGCGCTGCTGGTGGGCTTGCTCACCATCTATTCGATGACCAAGATATGGGGCATGGCCTTCTGGAAGCCGCACCCCGATGGCATCGAGCCCACGCCGGACCGCGCCCCGTCATCGGTGCGCCTGCCCATGATGATCCCCATCGTGGGGCTGGCGACGATGACCGTGGTGATCGGCTTCTTCCCGGAACCCTTTGTCGATTTCGCCCGCGTCTCGGCCGAACAACTGCTTGACCCCAGCGCCTATGTCACCTCCGTACTGGGCGCGCAGGCAGAGGCCGCGATGCCCGCCGGCGCGGCCGCGGGGGGGCAGCCATGACCAACGGTTTCGTCATCAACGTGATCCTGGCCTTTGCCTGGGCCGGGATGACCGGGTCCTTCTCGCTGGACAGCCTGCTTCTGGGCTATGTGCTTGGCTTCTTCGGCCTGTGGCTATCCGCACCGCTGACCGGCATCGACCGGCTTTATTTCGTCCGCAGCTACCGGGTGGTGCGGCTGGCCGGGTTCTTTCTGTGGGAATTGCTGCTGTCCTCGATCCGCGTGGCCTGGGACGTGATCCGCCCCTTCCCGCAGAATCGCCCGGCCATTATCGAGATGCCGCTCAGCGTGAAATCGGACCTGGAGATCCTGCTGGTGACGAACCTGATCTCGCTGACCCCCGGCACGCTGAGCGTCGATGTCACCCCGGACCGCAAGACGTTGCTGGTGCACGCCATGTTCGCCGAAGACCCTGACGCGCTGGTAGCGGATCTGAAGAACGGTATGGAACGTATGGTGGCGGAGGCTTTCGAGAAATGACCGCAGCAGCTTTCCTGGACCTGTCGGTGCAACTGACCCTGGGCATGATCCTTCTGGGCCTCGCCATCGCTTTCATTCGCCTGGCCGTCGGCCCCTCCCTGGCCGACCGGGTGGTGGCGCTGGACATGATGACCATCTCGATCATCGCCTTCTGCGGCGCCTATGCCGTGGCGGTGGATGATCCATCCTTCCTGGATGTGGCCATCGTGCTGGCGCTGGTGGGCTTCCTGGCCACGGTCGCCCTGGCCCGCTACGCCGAACGCCGGTTCAACCGGGAAAACGGCGGCGCTGACGGAAAGGAAAAGCAGGATGGCTGACATCATCATCGGATTGCTTTTGCTGGGCGGCGGGGGCTTCGTGCTGATTGCGGCGATCGGCATCGTGCGCCTGCCGGACGTGCTGACGCGGATGCACGCGTCCACCAAGGCCGGTACGCTGGGCAGTTTGCTGATCCTGGCGGGGCTGGCGGTGCATGTCGCCACCATCCCGGTAGCCAGCAAGGTGATCGCCACGGCGCTGTTTCTGCTGCTCACCGCGCCGATTGCCGCGCATATGATCGGCCGCGCCCATGCCCGTATCACGCGAAAGGCGCCGTCGACAGATCGGCCGGAGCCGCCATCTGGTGCTGGCTCCGACTCCCACCCGGTGGATGCCCGATAACGGCCTATCCTGCGCGAACCGGGCTGATCCATCGGTCCGGTGCGGCTGTCGGTTGCAACGTATCATTCCGTTTGCGGCAGAAGCATTCAGGAGCGGCCGGAAAACGGGCTTTCGAAAGCCCGTGCTGACGCGCCTTCGAAGGCGCGTGGCCCGGCAACAGCCGGATCGATCAACCGGAAGCCGTATCGCGGGCCGGCCATGAAACGGCTTGCCGGCCTGCCGGTCTGGCTTGCCGCGCGCCCGGGGATCGCAGCGCTGACCCTGCTGGCGCTGACCCTTTCGGCGCTTCTGGGCGCCAGCAACCTGCGCACCGAAATCGATTTCTTCGGCCTCTTGGACCCACGGTCGGAAGCGGCGCAGGCGATGGCCGGTTATCAGGCCCGGTTCGGCCCGCTAGGTGGCGATGAGGTGCTGCTGATCGAGGGCGCGGACCTGAATACCACGGCCGGTCTGACCGCCCTGGAGGACCTGATCATCGAGCTGCACTTCGCCGACGGTGTGGATCAGGTGTTCAGCCTGTTTTCGCTGCCCGGCCCGGGCATGGCCAGCGCCTGGCTGTCCAGCCCGCAGGCGCAGGCGCTTGATCCGGCCGAGCGGCTGACCCGCCTGACACAGATCATGCCCCTGGCCGCGCAACTGCTGACCGAAGACCGGCAAGCCACCCTGCTGGCCGTCCTGCCGGAACCCGACATGCCACGCGATGCCCTTCTGTCCGCGCTGACCCGCGCGGCGGGCGAGGCCGCGCCAAGCCTGCGCCTGACGCCTGCCGGCCTGCCTCAGGTGCACGCGGCCATCGGCAACGGCCTGCTGCGCGACCTGCGCGTGCTGACGCCCGTTGCGGTGCTGGCCTGCGCGGCGCTGACGCTTCTGATGTTCGGCAATGCCAGCGCGGTGGTCATCTGTGCGCTGCCGCCGATCGCCACCTTGCTCTGGTTCTTCGGCTGGCTTGGGGCGCGGGGCATCACGCTGGACCCCATCATGGGCTCGCTGCCGGTGGTGCTGATCGTGCTCAGCTTTTCGCAGGCCATGCATCTTTACTTTGCCGCGCTGCGCCTGGCACAGACGGGTAAACCCCCTGCGCGGGCGGCCACGATGGCGCTGGCAGAGACGATGCCGGCGATGGTGCTGACCACGCTGACCACGATGATCGCCTTCACCGCCATCGCGTTGCAGGGCGCACCGCAACTGACCAAGATGGCGCTGGCGGGCATCGCCGGGATGGGGCTGGCCCTGTTGGCGGGGCTGATCATGGTGCCGCTGCTGATCCGGCTGCTGGCAGCCCCGCGCCAGCACGATCCCACGCCGCCAGGCCTTGGTCCGGTTGTGACCCTGGCGCGTCGCCTTTCCCGCCGGGTGCGTCTGGTCCCGGCGCTGACGGCACTGCTGATGGTGGTGCTGATGATCCTGCAATCGGGCTCGCAGACCGGCTTTCACTATGCCGAATACCTGCCGACCAACGCCCCGGTCACCCGGACGCTGGACCGGATGGAGGCGATGGGCCTGGGCAGCGACCGGCTGTTCCTGGTGGTTGAAACGGCCCCCGCAATGGCGCCGAACGCGACCCCACCCGGCTTCCCGGCGGGCCTGGCCAATCTGCACGCCGCTGCGGCGGTGCTGTGGGGCGATGCGCCGGGCTGGCAGCCGGGGCTTCTGGCGCTGGTTGAGAGCGGGCGGATCAGCGCCGCCGATGGCGGGGCGCATGCGCTGCCGGTGCAACTGCCCATCGCCACCGGCAGCACCGCGGCAGACCAGGCGCTGCGCCAGACGCAGGCTGCGCTGGCCGGGGCCGGTCTGGCCGATGTTACCCGCCTGGTCGGCGCCAATCAGGCGCTGTTGAGCGAGGGCCCGGTGCTGGTTCAGAAACTGCGCTTCGGCCTCTATGCGACGATCCTGTCGATCACGCTGCTGATCGCCCTTGTGTTCCGGTCCTGGCGGATCGGGCTGGTGGCGCTGGTGCCGAACCTGATCCCGATCCTGGGGGTCGAGGCCTGGATGGTCCTGGCCGGGCGCGACCTGTCGATCATGACGATGATCGCGCTGACCGTGGCCTTCGGCATCGCGGTGGATGACACGGTGCATCTGCTCAACCGCTACCGACTTGCCGCCGGGCTGCCCCACGGCGACCGGGTGGACCGCGCGTTGCGCGATGCCGGCCCGCCGATCGTTGCCACCACGGCGGTGTTGCTGACCGGTTTTGCCGTCATGCTGACCAGCGCCATCCCCGGCGCGGTGCTGTTCGGCGGGCTGGTGGCGCTGTCGGTTCTGCTTGCGCTTCTGGCCGATATGTTCATCCTGCCCGGGTTGATGCGATGGGGCGTGCGATGAAGGGGCGGCTTTCATGCGGGGCCTGGCTGCTCTCGGCGCTCCTTGTCGTCATGCCCGCGCCGCCGGCGGCGGCAGATGCCCTGGCGCCTTTCGAGGGGCGCTGGCGGGGCGCGGGGCAGCTTTCGCTTGATGGCGAGCCGCCGCAGCGATTGCGCTGCCAGGTGCGCCTGCGACGCGCCAGGGCCGGCGGCGCGGTGTTTTCCGGGCGATGCGCGACGGCCCAGGCGGCGCAATCCTTCGTCTATCTGTTGCAGGAACAGCCTGACGGCGGGATTCTGGCCCGCAACACCACCGATCCGCCCGATGCGCTGCCGCCTGAGATGCTGGGAAGACTGGACGGCGATATGTTGGGTTTCGAGGCCGAGGGGCAGGCGCTTTTCGAATTGCGCCGCGTGGCCGAGGGGCTGCAATTCCGGCTCGAAGCCAAGACCGATGACGGGTTCGCGGCCGGTACCGCCACCCTTTCGCCCGCGGGCGACTAAGGGTGAAGGCGGCAGGCATGTCGGTCCGCATGATGGCTGCGAGGGGCATGGCAATGCGGCATCCGTCCGTTTCGCATGCCTCACCAAGAGCTGCCGGCACCCTAAAAGACGTCAATGCAATGGGCAGCGGCGGTTCGGTTTCGGTCGATGGGTCGGGCCCGGTGGGGGCTCCCGCCACCTTTTTGTCGACCGGGCTGCGCCCTGCCGACAAAAAGGCGTTGGGCCGGGCGCGCCCTGCGGGCGCGCGGCAGCGCTGCAGGACGCGGCCCCACCCTGATCCAGAGCCCGCCAGGCCAGCCAGAGCGGGATGATGGCACCTTGAACCAGGTTCGGATGCCTTCCCGCCTGCACCTACTACGGGCACCGTTTCAACCGGAAATCACCTCGCGCTAGAAAGGCTGCTGCCGTCATGGTGCGGCGACGGCGAAGCCACGGGTGCGCGGGACGTAGCGACGCGCGGTCGTTCAGCTCCGCGCCAACATCCCGCCTGGCTGACGCTGCACGCGACCGTCCAGTTCAAGAAATAGCAGCGCCGGCGCGATGCAGGCGGCAGGGAGGGCCAGATCCCGGATCAGCTGATCTTCTGGCAGCGGCGAGGGACCAAGCGCATTCAGGATCAGTCGGTGCAAGGTCAGCGTGTCAGGGGCGTTTGTTCGCGCGCTGGCATCAGTTGTGTCGCGGTCTGCCGCCCTCGCACGCGATGTGACCGAGACATTGGCCGAAAGAGCGACCTCCTGTTCGCCAATCTGTGCCGATCTTGCGATAGATGCTGCCGAGTCCTGCCGGCGCGCCGCCGGCGCCACCCTTTCAGAGTTGGTTTGCGAACGGGATGACGCGTCCACAGTCCGGCCGGTGGCGCGTGGCTGCTGATCGTGCCCTATACCAGGATCCCGTATTGCGGGCGTGGCCCCGCCGCCGCTGCCCGCCTGCCCGTCGGGTTGCCCACCGGCAGCCGCGCCCTTCGGCAGCCCAAGGCGTGACGCGCCTTTCTTCTTGGAAACAGCAACAGGTTCGACCGAGCGTCCTTTTTTTGGCCCGGCCTGTGGCTGGCTGGCCGCGCCGCCCAGCAGTTCGACGATATCGGCAACATCGCGGACCAGCACCGCGCCGTCGCGGATCAACTGGTTGCAGCCCGCTGCACGGCCGTCCAGCGGATGGCCGGGAACCGCCAGCACCTCGCGCCCCTGGTCCAGTGCGTTGCGCGCGGTGATCAGGCTGCCAGAGCCCTCTGCCGCCTCGATAACCACCACCGCCCGGGCGAGGCCCGAGACGATCCGGTTGCGCGACGGGAAATGGCGGGCCTGCGGGGGCATGCCGACAGGCTGTTCGGACAGCAGCACGCCCTGATCGGCAATCGCCGCGGCCAGCGCGGCGTTCTCGGCCGGGTATATCACGTCGATACCCCCGGCCATGACCGCCAGTGTGCCGGTCTTCAGCGCCGCGCCATGGGCCGCCGCGTCGATCCCGCGGGCAAGGCCGGAGACCACGCAGAACCCGTGCCAGCCCAGCCCCTCGGCCAGCTTCCGCGCCATCCGCCCCCCCAGGCTGGAGGCGTTGCGCGCGCCCACCACGGCCACCATCAGCCGTGACAGACGCGCGGGTCGGCCGCGCAGCCACAGCACTGGCGGGGCATCGGCGATGCCGGCCAGCGCAGCGGGATAGGCCGGATCACCCAGAAACAGCAGTTGCGCCCCCGCACGCCTGCCGGCAGCGATCTCGCGTCTGGCGTCATCTGCAGGGCAGGGGGTGTAGTCGTCAATGCCGGCGGCGCGGGCAATGGCGGGCAGCGCGTCAAGTACCGCCTGCGCCGTGCCATATTCGGCCATCAGCCGCGCAAAGCTGCTGGGTCCGACACGGCGAGAGCGAATGAGACGAAGCCAGGACAGCCGGTCTTCTTCCGTCGTGGGTGGGGTGAAGGGTGTGGGAGAAGAAGGTGAATTCCCGTCCATCGCAACCTCGCCTCATTCGATTCGCAGGTTGCGCGATGAAGGTTAACAGGCGGTGAATC
>SKNG01000111.1 GCA_007120685.1 Paracoccaceae bacterium
CGAAAGGCCAAGGCGCCCCTGGCAGCCTGTAGCGATGCGACTGGGGCAGGATGACCTGCCCGCAACGGTTGCGCCACGCGGCACGGCACCGATTGCCCCGGACGGCGTGGCGGGCTAGATCACAGGCGTGTCGCAATGGCCGAACAGCAAGAGAAAGCCGCCCATGAGCACGCTTCGATCCCGCCTCGGGGCTCTGGCCCTGCTGCTCGGCGCGGCCGCCATGGCGCTGACCGGCTGTGCCCCGCTTGCCGCGCCGCAGCCTGCCCGTCCCGCCGCCGTGCAGCCCACCGCCGCGGCGCCGGTGGGGCTGGAGACATTCGCGGGCGTCGTCAGCCGCCTGCGTCCGGTCGCCAACCAGGTCTGCCGCGAACGCAGCCCAAATCTTGACTGCAACTTCATCGTCCTTATCGATGACCGCCCCGGCCAGCCGCCCAATGCCTTCCACACCCGCGACGAGGCCGGGCGGCCGATCATCGGTTTCACCGAAGCCCTGATCCGCGATCTGCGCAGCGCCGATGAGGTGGCGCTGGTCTTCGGCCACGAGGCCGCGCATCACATCGCCGACCATCTGCCGCGGCTGCAGCGCGCGGCCTTCACCGGCGCGCTGATCGGCGGGCTGGTGGCCAGTGTCACCGGGGTCGATCAGGTGACCGCGCGGCAACTGGTGGATTTCTCCGCCACCGTGGGCTCGCGCCGCTATTCGCAGGCCTTCGAGCTGGAGGCCGACGCGCTGGGCGCGCTGATCGCCCATCGCGGCGGGTTCGACCCGCTGCGCGGCGCCGATCTCTTCCGCCGCATCCCGGACCCCGGCAACCGCTTCCTCGCCACCCATCCCCCCAACGCCGAACGTCTGCGCGTGATCGAGCGTACCGTTGCCCGGATCCAGGCAGGCCGGCCGATCTGACCGATACCGCGCGCCGCCTGCGTTCCCTGCCGCGCGCAAGACGCCGATCCGCGCGCTGGCGCCTTCTTGTCCGCGTCATCCTGCGCAAGACCACGGCGAGCTCTGCACGGCACCATCGGGCCAAGATCAGCTTGATCACCGCCGCGCTCCCTCCCCCCGGCCTGCGCATCAATGCAGCCCGACGGCACCCTCACGCACAAGCGCCAGACCAGGCAGACGCTGGCCTCCCTGCCGCGCTCTGGCCGGGTCATGCAGAGGTCCTTTCCGGCGACGAGGACAAACCGCAGCCCTGGCCCTCTTCACCCGAAAAGATCAATTTAAGATGTTATTAAGATAACCGATCCAACTGCAAGGCGCGCCCGATCATGCGGCTCAAACGCTTGCAGCAGAGTATCTGTCCCTATGGTAGATGACCATGTAAACGCGGCGCATGTGGGCGCGATCATCATCCTCCTGACGCTCGGCTTCCTGGTCATCACATTCGCCAGCAAACGGCACACCGCAGACCCCCATGTGCGCGGCGGCATGCGTTTGTTGGCAGCCTCGGCGCTGGCGCTGATCGCTTCGGGCCTCGGTCTGGGATTGATGGCCGTCATGCCCGTCTGGCTGGGGATCGTGATCATGGTTCTGGGCGGGCATCTGACCGTCCTGTTCGGCTATGCCGCGCTCAGTTGCGGCACAGGCGCGCGGGTGCGTTTGCGCCCCTTGGTCGCCATCGCGGCGATCGGGGCTGCGCTTCATGTGCCCACGGTGATTCTGACCGGCGAGCTTTCGAACAGTGTCATCCTGGACTCGCTCATCAACGGGCTGCTGGGCCT
Organism: Paracoccaceae bacterium; assembly: GCA_007120685.1. Taxonomy (GTDB): domain Bacteria; phylum Pseudomonadota; class Alphaproteobacteria; order Rhodobacterales; family Rhodobacteraceae; genus Pararhodobacter. The sequence continues at coordinate 1,723 of SKNG01000111.1, forward strand.
CTGGGTGGCGCGGCGCCTGGCAGGCGCGGTCAGACCGCTCGGTCGCGCCCAGGTTCAGCTGGCGACGATACCCTTCCTGCTGATCACCGCCACATGCCTGACCCGGCTGCTGGCGACGCTTTTCGGGGTCTCGGGCGAAACGCTGATGGTCATCACGCTGGGCCTCGGCTTCCTGCTGGCCGCATCTGTCCTGAACTGGTGCTTCACGCTGATCGCCTTCGGCACGGTGCGGTTGCAACGCAGCCTGCGCACCGAACGCCAGCGCGCCGAAGAGGCGAACGCACAGAAATCGCGCTTCCTTGCCAATATGAGCCATGAGATCCGCACGCCCTTGAATGGCATTACGGGCATGGCGCAGGTGCTGCAGCAGCGTGTCAAGGACCCCGCCAAGACCGAAATGCTTGCCATGATCAGGGACAGTGGCGAGGACCTGCTGGGCATTCTCAACGACATCCTGGATCTGTCGAAGGTCGAGGCCGGGCGGATCGAACTGGTCATGCAGCCCTTCCGGCCCATCGACCTGTTTGAACGCGCAGCCAGGATCCATCGCCTGCGCGCCGCCGAAAACGGGGTGGCGCTGCATCTTCAGGCCGATCCCCGCCTGAACGATCCGCGGCTGGGCGATGCCCAGCGGGTGATGCAGATCCTGAACAATCTGTTGGGCAATGCGGTCAAGTTCACCTCAAACGGCGACATCACCCTGCGCGCCATGCTGATCGAGCCGGACGCCGACACGCTGATGATCCAGGTGCAGGACAGCGGGATCGGCATGACCGACCAGCAACTCGCCCGGGTGTTCGAGGATTTCGTGCAGGCCGATGACAGCATTTCGCGGCGCTTCGGCGGCACCGGGCTGGGGCTGTCGATCACCCGCAGGCTTGTTCTCCTGATGGGCGGCCGGATCGCCGCCCACAGCCTGCCGGGCAAGGGCACATCGATCAGCGTGGAACTGCCCCTGCCGCCGGCGCCATCCGCACAGACGGATGCACAGCGCGCGACGCCGAGCCAGGCGCCGGACCAGACGCCCGCGCCGCAGCCCCTGGCGGATGCCGCCTTCGCCCGCCAGTACCGGCCTCCCGGCCAGCCGCACCTGGTCGGCACCACGCCCCACCGGGCAGAGGCCGGAAATGACGCGCAGGACGAACCCGGAATGCGCAGGATCCTGCTGGCCGATGACAACGCCACCAACCGGCGGGTGGTCCATGCAATGCTGGCTGGCACCGGGCACCGGATCGAAACCGCGGAAAACGGGCGCGAGGCACTGGAACGCTTTGTGGCGGCCAGTGAGTCGCCGCAGCGATCCGGCTTCGATCTTCTGGTCCTGGATATCCAGATGCCAAAGATGGATGGCATCGAGGCGCTGCAAGCCATCAGGACCCATGCGCGCCGCAGCGGCGCCGCCATGCCGGTTGCGATCGCCTTTACCGCCAATGTCATGGTAGAGCAGGTCGCCAGCTATCATGCCGCAGGGTTCGACGATATCCTGTCGAAACCGCTGCGGCGCGAGGCACTGCTTGGCGTGCTCAAGCAGATACAGCACCCCTCTTGCACGCCCCCGGCCAGCACCGACTGCATCCGGGACATCGCAGGCGCAGCCGCTGCCGTGCCGCAGCGCCAGAACGGCGGTGCGAAAGCCGCGCACGGGCTTGCATCGGGGGCCGGACTGGGGCATCCCGCCGTTGCTGCTGGGAGTGCGCCGTGCCCTGGATCTACCTCGCCCTTGCCATCCTGTTCGAAACCATCGGCACCACCGCGCTGAAAGCCAGCGACGGGCTGACCCGGCTGGCGCCCAGCCTGCTGGTTATCCTGGCCTATGGCCTGTCCTTCGCGCTGCTGGCACAGGTTCTGCGGGTGATCCCGGTGGGCATCGCCTATGCCATCTGGTCCGGGCTTGGCATCGTCTTCATCGCCCTGATCGGCTGGCTGGTCTTTGCCCAGCGGCTGGACGGGGCGGCGCTGGCCGGCATCGCGCTGATCATCGCCGGCATCCTGGTCATCAACCTGTTCTCAGACGCCACCCCGCACTGACACCCCATGGACACCCCGCGCCACAGCCCGTTCGAGGACGCCCAGGGCCTGGCCGCCGGCGCGGCGCTTTGTGCCTTCGGGCTGGTGATCCTGACCTCGGCCGGGCTGATGACCGGGCAAACCGCCGGGCTGGCGGTGCTGATCGGCTATGCCACCGGCTGGCCCTTCGCCGCCGTCTTCTTCATCATCAACCTGCCCTTCTATGCGCTGGCCTTCGCCCGCATGGGGCTGCGCTTCACGTTGAAGACCTTCGCCGCCGTGGCCGCCCTCTCGGCCGTCGCCGCGCTGCTGCCGGGCTTCGTGCGCTTTGATCTGCTGCATCCCGGCGCGGCGGCGGTGCTGTTCGGGGTGGTCACCGGGGCCGGTCTGCTGGCGATCTTCCGCCATGGCGCCAGCCTGGGCGGTGTGGGCATCGTCGCATTGCTGGCGCAGGAGCGGCTGGGCTGGCAGGCCGGCTGGGTGCAACTGGGCTTCGACGCCGTGCTCTTCGCGCTGGCCTTCCTGCTGATCGAGCCTGTGCTGGTGGCCTGGTCGCTACTTGGCGCGCTGGTGGCGAATGCGGTGGTCGGCATCAACCACCGGCGAGACCGCTATATTGGCACATGACCGGGGCGACCGGGCGCACGGCCGGCGCCGCCCTGGACTTGCCTTTCGCCCATGCCACTACAGGTTTCGCCTGCGAAACAGCGGCAGGAATGGCCCATGATCAACGCCCCTCCCGTACCCGCCGGCCAGGCGCTGGCGATGCTGAAGGCGGGCTGGCAGGCCCAGACCGACGGGCGCCTGACCGCCAGCTGGATGCTGCACGGCCGCCCCGGCATCGGCAAGACCGAGATCGTGCAGAGCTTGGCGCAGACCATCGGCGCGCGGCTCTTCGACCTGCGCCTGACCACGATCGAGCCGCAGGATCTGCGCGGCCTGCCCTTCTTCGACATGGACACCCGCCGCACCGTCTGGTTCCGCCCCGAGGATCTGCCGGACGATCCCGCGCAGCCCTCGGTCCTGTTCCTAGATGAGCTTACCGCCGCCGCCCCGGCCCTGCAGCCCACCGTCTACGGCCTTCTGCAGGAACGCCGCATCGGCCCGCACCACCTGCCGGACAGCTGTTTCGTGGTCGCCGCCGGCAACACCATCGAAGACGGCGCCGTGGCCTATGAGATGGGCACGGCGCTGGCCGACCGGCTGATCCATCTGAACCTGACCGCCCAGGCCGACGACTGGCTTTCCGGGTATGCGGTGCCACAGGGGCTGGACCCGGCGGTGATCGCCTTCATCCGCACCCGGCCGGACCTGCTGGATACGGTCGAGGAGGGGTTGCGCAGGGGCGATGTGATCGCCTGCACGCCGCGTTCCTGGGCGCGGGTCTCGGCACTGATGGGGGCGCTGGGGGACCGCAGCCTGCGCCGCATCGCCGTGGCCGGCGTGCTGGGCGAGGCGGTGGCGGCGGAATTCCTGCTGATCGCCGAGGAGATCGCCGCCACCGTGCAACTGGACGCGCTGCTGGAGGCCACGGGGCGCGCGCGGCTGGCGCTCTACCCCGCCTCGATGCATGGCATGACGGCGCTGGCCTATGCGCTGATCAACCGCGCCGATGCCGATCGCCTGCCGGTAATCATCGAGATCATGGCCGAACTGCGCGGGCTGGGGCCGGCGCGGGGGGCGCCCTTCGATGCCATGCCGCTGGCCGAACTGGGCACCCACGGGTTCGAGATGCTGATCCGCAAGGCGCTGGACAACGGCTGGCAAGAGGCGTTCCTGACCTCCCCCGCCTATGCCGCCTATGCCGAGGAACGCGGCGCGGCGGGGCTGGAATAGGATGATGCCGCCCACGGCCTTGCATCGGGAAAGCCCGCACCCGACGCCACACTGGACGGCGCCGCGCCGGACAGGGGCGCGCTGGACGGGCCTTCGAAGGCCCGTCTCCCGCGCGGGCCCCATCGCTCCGGGAAAGGCCTGAGGCCATGCCCGGCACCACCCACTCCCGCCGCGCCACCCGTGCCCTGGCCGCCCTGACCGAGGCCGACCCGGCGCTGGCGGCGCTGGCGCTGTGGTGCCGGCACCGCGACGCCGAGGGGCTGGACGCCCCGGCCGAAACCGAGGGCCAGACCATCCGATACGGCCCCAGCTTCGAGGCGCTGGCCGCGCATGAACAGATCGGCCTGGCAGGCCATCACGTCCTACATGTGGCGCTGCAGCATTCGCCGCGCATGGCGCAGATGGCGCTGCGGCTGGGCGAGGGCTTCCAGCCGGACCTGTGGCAGATCGCCAGCGATGCCATCGTCAACCAGGCGATCCTGGCCGCCGGCCACGCCCTGCCCCGCCCGGCGCTGACCCTGACCGGCCTCTTGGGCCAGGTGACCGGCAAGCCCGAAACCCCCACCGCCGCGCTGGCAGAATGGGATTGCGAGCGGCTCTATCACCGGCTTGCGGGTTCGGCCGAAGGGATGGGCCGCGCCCGCCGCCACGCCGCCGATCAGGCCGTGATTCGCGACCTGCGCCCCGCAGGCGGCGCGGCCGAGGCCGACAGCGACGCCGCCGCCGAGGGGGCGGGCGAGGCGCAGGCC
>SKNG01000062.1 GCA_007120685.1 Paracoccaceae bacterium
CGGCATACTGTTGCTGTGCAAACAAGATTGAAGGGGGTCACATGGCTGTCGAGGCAAAGGACACACCCGCCGAGGGCCGCATCCTGATCCGCAACATCGGCCTGCTGCTGACCGGCGATCTGGACGCACCGATCGCCGACAGCGACAGCCTGATGATCCAGGACGGGTTGATCGCCGGGTTTCAGGCCGGCGAGGCCGATCAGGTGATCGACGCGCAGGGCTGCGCGGTGGCGCCGGGGCTGATCGACGGGCATTGCCATCCGGTTTTCGGCGACTGGACCCCGCGCCAAAACCAGCTTGGCTGGATCGAGATGAACGTCAACGGCGGCGTGACCAGCTTCATCTCGGCCGGCGAGGTGCATCTGCCCGGCCGGCCGAAGGATGCGGAAGGGGTAAAGGCACTGGCCATGGTCGCCCAGCGCTGCTTCCAGAACTTCCGCCCGCTTGGGGCCAAGGTTCTGGCCGGGGCGCCGGTGGCCGAACTGGATTTCGGGCGCGATTTCTTCGAAGGGCTGAGGGCCGCCGGCATCCGCCATATCGGCGAAATCGGTCTGGGCACGGTGGCCAAGGGGCCTGATGCGGCGCGCGTCACCGCCTGGTGCCGTGACCTGGGGATAGAGACGATCATGCATTGCGGCGGCCCCTCCATCGCCGGCTCGCATCATGTGACCGCCGAGGACATTCTGGAAGCCCAGCCCGATGTGATCAGCCATATTAACGGCGGTCCCACGGCGAACCCGCTGGAGGATATCGCGCTTTTGTGCCGCGAGGCGAAGGGGTCTCTGGAAGCGGTCCATAACGGCAACGAGAAGGCCGCGCTGGTAGCGCTGGAGGCCGCGCAGCAGGCCGACCGGCTGGCCGATTTTCTGATCGGCACCGATGCGCCCGCAGGTTCGGGTGTGCAACCCAACGGGATGCTGCGCATGGTGACGCTGATGGCCAGCCTGGGCGGGCTGGCGCCGGAACGCGCCTGGTGCTGCGCCAGCGGCAATGTGGCGCGCAAGCGGGGGCTGGAGCAGGGGATCGTCGCGCCCGGGCGGCCGGCCGATCTGGTGTTCATGGACCGGCCCGGCGGTTCGGACGGCGGCGATGTGCTGGGGGCGATGGCGATGGGCAATATCCCCGGCATCGGCGCGGTCATGATCGACGGCAAGCTGCGCTGCGGGCGCTCACGCGCCACGCCACCGGCGGCGCGGGTGCCGGCGTAAGGAGAAGGTCATGCAGGCAAAGATTCGCAAGATCGCGGTGTTTCTGGACGAAACCCATATCGAGATCGGCCAGACCATCGCGCCCCCCACACGCCGTGCGGCCGCCGTGGCGGTGATCGAGAACCCGTTCGCAGGCCGCTATGAGGCAGATCTGACGCCCCTGATGGAGATCGGCGCCGAAATGGGCAATCTGCTGGGCCGACGCTGCGTGGCGGCGTTGGGGATCACGCCCGCGCAGGCCGAGAGCTACGGCAAGGCCGCGATGGTGGGCGAGGCGGGCGAGCTGGAACACGCCGCCGCCATCCTGCACCCGAAGCTGGGCGCACCCCTGCGCGCGGCGGTGGAAAAGGGCGCGGCGCTGGTGCCCTCGTCGAAAAAGATGGGCGGGCCGGGGCAGGTGCTGGACGTGCCGCTGGGCCATAAGGACGCGGCCTATGTGCGCAGCCATTTCGACGGGATGGAGGTGCGACTGAACGATGCGCCGCGCGCGGGTGAGATCATGGTGGCGGTGGCGGTGACCGACTCGGGCCGCCCCTTGCCGCGCGTGGGCGGGCTGACCGCCGATCAGGCCGAGGGCAAAGACGGGCTGCGCTGAAACCGCACCGGCCAGGGCGATTTGCAGGAGGGGCGCGCTTGAACGAGGCAGACCTGCCGCAGGAACCGGATGAGGCCGAACAGGGCGCCCGGCGCGGACGACGGCGCTATGCGCTGGACGGCCAGGCAGGCTTCCTTCTGCGCCGCGCCCAGCAGCGGCATCTGAGCATCTTTGCCGCGCATATGGCCGAGGGGCTTACCGCCCAGCAATTCGCCGCGCTGGCCAAGCTGGCCGAAAACGGCCCGACCTCGCAAAACGCCCTGGGCCGGCAGACGGCGATGGACAATTCCACCATCAACGGCGTGGTCAAACGGCTGCATCAGCGCGGGCTGGTAGAGAAGTTTCCCGCCCCCGAAGACAACCGCCTGCACATGCTGCGCCTGACCGAAGAGGGGGTGCGCGTGCACGACCGTGTGCTGCCCATGGCCATAGAGATCACACGCCTGACGCTGGCGCCGCTAAACCGCAGCGAACAGCAGACCCTGCTGCGGCTATTGCGAAAAATCGGCTGATCCAGCCGGTGGGGCGGCCTTCCCAACGATGCGCCGTCGATCACGCCGGCATCGCTTCCCAGTCGCGGCGCCGCCGTTGCGCCTTGGCCAGCGCACCGGGCAATCGGTCCAGATCGGTGATGATGTCCGCGGCATTGGCCACCCGGTAGCCGAAATGCGTCACCAACGCCTGATGGGGGGTCAGGGCGTCGGTCAGGGCGTCGATCTCGGCCTCGGTCAGAAACAGAGTCGTTACCGGGCGCAGATCGGTGATACCCCGCGCGCCGGAGCCTTTCTTGCCGCGCACCCTGCTGGGGCGGACCGGCAGGCCGAGATGCCGGTTCAGCACCGTGGGGTCGGCCACGAAGTCATCGTAGCGGATCAGCGGAAACCAGGGATATGCGCGGTGCACGTGGCGCAGGAGCGTTGCCTTGCGCACCCATTGCCGGGTCAGGCGCGTGACCTCGAAACCCGGCCGGCAGTAGCGGCGCAGACAGGAGGCGATCTGCTGGTACGGGTCGCAGATGGACAGCAGGGCGGTCGAATCCACCCCGAACACCTCGGCAATGGCATCGACGCGCACCAGATTGGGGGGTGAGGCTTCGACAAAGGGCCGCCCGCCCGCGGCGTCTTCCCAGGCGCGGCGGATGCGCGGCCAGTCCATCGGGTGTTTCTTCTGCCAGCGCGCGGGGACCAGCATCATCTTGCGCACTGCCGGCAAGGCCTGCCCTTCGTTGTTGCCATAGGGCGGCAGATAGGCGCCCGCCTGTTCGGCAAGGTATTGCGACATGACCGTGCTGCCGGAATTGTTGGGCGCAAAGAGAAAGAAGAAGGCAAGCGATGCGGTCGGCCTGTCGCAGCCCAGAAAGGTCTTTGGCATGAGGTCTCTGTCACGGAAGCCGGCGCCAGGATAACCGTTGCCTCTGGCGGGTCAAGGGACGGTGGCGGGCACGAAAGGCCGGGCTTTTCCATCGGTCGATTGATACGATCCCGGTTTTCGCGCGTAGTCAATGACAGGGGACACGGAGCAAGGGGATGAACGATGCGCCGATTGATGTTTGCCGCCCTGTGTCTGGTGATGGTCGGCCCGGCTGCCATCGCCGATGAGCCTGGCCCGCGCGCGGTGATCGAGGCGCAGATCGAGGCGTTTCAGGCCGATGATTTCGACACCGCCTTCGACTATGCCAGCGATGCGATCCGCCGCATCTTCGGCACGCCAGAGCGCTTTGGCCAGATGGTGCGGCAGGGGTATCCGATGGTCCATCGCCCCGCCGATCTGCGTTTCCTGGACAGCACCGAGCGCGGCGCACGCACGCTGCAGCGGGTGATGGTGGCCGATCAGGCGCAGCGGTTGCATGTGCTGGAATACGAGATGATCCAGACCGAGGCCGGCTGGCGGATAAATGGCGTTCGGATCCTGCCCGGGGGCGCGGCGGGTGCCTAGACGTGCAACCGCAACAGGGTGTCCCTCGGCCGGTCAAGCCGGCGCCTGCGGGGTGGGCGGGAACGCGCGTTCGAACGCGCGTGACACGGGCCTTCGAAGGCCCGTTTTCCGCGGCGTCCGCACGGCGTTCCCGTCTCTTGGTTTCCTGGTGAACCCAGCGTGTTTCAGGCCGGGTCAGCCGCTGATTGCCGGGCCCTTATCGATCACGGTCAGATGACCGATCACGGCGGCCGTGTGCCCGATGGCCTGCATGGCCAAGCATAACGAATCCGCTTGGTTTTCCGGCACGCTGGCCAGCAATCCCCCCGCCGTCTGCGGGTCGTAGAGCAAGGCTGTGCGCGCATCCTTGGGTAGCGCGACACGGCCCAGAAGCGTCGCCCGGTTGGCCGGCGCGACGGATGAGGCGATGCCGCGCGCGGCTAGAGCCTCTGCCCCAGGCAAAATCGGGATGGCGGACAGGTCCAGCCGCGCGTGTAGCCCGCTGGCGCGCAGCATCTCGTCCAGATGGCCCAGAAGGCCGAAGCCGGTAACGTCGGTCATCGCGCTTGCCGCCTTCGCCAGCAGCGCCGCCGCATCGCCCTGCGGGCGGGCCAGCAGTGCCCATAGCGCGGCGATATCCCGCCCCTTTGCCGCCTTTGCCATTTCACCCGCCAGCAGCGTGCCGCTGCCCAGCGGGCGGCTGAGGACAAGCGCCTCGCCCGCCTGCGCGCCGCCCTTGGTCAGCAGCCGGTCGCCGGGCAGACCGGTCACCGTCAGGCCCAGCGCAAACTCGGCCCCCATGGCGCTGTGCCCGCCGGCAAGCGCCGCGCCGGCGTCGGACAGGGCGCCGGTGACGCCAGCCATGACCTCGGCCAGCGCGCGGGCCGCCAGTGGTTCGGACTGGCGGGGTAATGTGACATTGACCAGTGCTGCCTGCGGGGTCGCGCCCATCGCCCAGATATCGCCCAGCGCATGCAGCGCGGCGATGCGGCCCATCAGGAAGGGGTCTTCGGTCAGGGCGCGCAAATGGTCGGTGGCGATGACCTGCCGAGCGCCGCCTACCGTCAGCAGCGCCGCATCATCGCCCAGCCCCAGCGCCACATCGCCCGAGGGCGCAGGCAGCCCCGAGAGCGCCCCGCGCAGCAGCCCCGGCCCGAGCTTGGCCCCGCAGCCGCCGCAAAGCGGCTTCTCGCCCAGCGCCTCGGCCAGACCGTCTGCGGCCGGGCGGGGCAGGGCAGGGGGCGGCATAACCGGAAGGTGGTGGAACATGCGCATGAAGCGCGCGTCGATCCGGTCCTTCAGCCGCCACAGCATCGCGCTTTCCAGCGCCAGCCCCCATTTGTCGGCCAGCGCCGCCTTGCCGCCCAGCGAGACCAGCTTCAGGTAATCGCGCTGCGGCCGAAAGGCGCGCAACCGCCCGCCCGACAGCGCCCCGCGCAGGTTATGCGCCAGCACCGGTGCCTGGCGCACGGCAAAGACCCCGGCCTTTGGCCGCGGCGCATGGATCATATGCGCGCAATCGCCGGCGGCAAAGATGGGCGGGTCTGACTGCGCGCGCAGGAAGGAATCGACAGCGATGTAGCCCTGATGCAGCGGCAGGCCGGTCTCGGCCAGCCAGGGTTGCGGTCGGCTGCCGGCCGCGCCCAGCACCAGCCGCGCCGGCAGCGACCGGCCATCGCTCAGATGCAGCGCCTCGGCCGTGACCTCTGCGGACGTGGCGCCGGTGATGACGGCTATCCCGGCGCGGGCCAGATGCGCGGCCAGTCGGGCCTTGGTGCGGTTGCCGGTCCCGGGCAGGGTTTCGGCGCCACGTTCGACCAGCGCGATCTTCAGCCCCGGCGCCCCGCGCAGCCGGTGGGCCATGGCCAGCGCCAGTTCCACCCCACCCACGCCGGCGCCGAGAATGGCGATTTCGGGCCGCACCTCGCCGGCATCCACGGCGGCGGCGAAGGCTTCCCAGCGCCCGGCGTAATCGCCCAGCGGCTTGGCGCTTGTGGCATGTGCCATGTAGCCCGGCAGGTCCGGCAGGTCCGAGGTGATGCCGATATCGAGTGAGGCCACATCGAACCCGACCGCCGGTCTTCCCGCCAGATGCACCGCGCCGCGCGCCGGGTCGATCCCTTCGGCCCGGCCGAGGATTAGCCGCGCCCCGGCGTGGCGGGCAAGGCGGACGAGGTCCATCTCCAGCGCGGCTCGGCGGTAATGACCGGCGATCAGGCCGGGCAGCATGCCGGTGTAAGGCGCGGCGGGGTTGGGATCGATCAGCGTCAGGCGTGTGCCGGGGAGCGGGTTCATCGCCCAGCGCAGAAGGACCAGCGCATGGGCATGGCCGCCGCCGATCAACACCAGATCGCGTGTCAGGGGCAGGGGGTTTGGTTGCATCGGGCTCCGTCCATCGGCCTGCATCTAAGGCAGCAGGGGTGAGATGGCGAGGCGGTACCGGCGGCTTGACGAGGTGTTTTCCTGCTTGACGCATGAAAACCCGTGGCATATCCAGCGTCCGGCATTGGCGGAGTAGCTCAGTTGGTTAGAGCAGCGGAATCATAATCCGCGTGTCGGGGGTTCAAGTCCCTCCTCCGCTACCA
>SKNG01000196.1 GCA_007120685.1 Paracoccaceae bacterium
GACGAGGCGCTGCGCCTGCGCGAGGCGCCGACGCCCTTCATGCGCTTCCTGCGCACCGCCGCCGACTGGGCGGGCCGGGGGCCGGATGCGCATATCGGCAATGTCGGCGTGCTGCGGGCCGAAACCCGGGTGGCGCATCGCGGCTGGCGGCTGATCTCCTTCAGCCGCTATGACGGGGTGCGCGAGCAGGTCAACGGCTTGCTGGCGCTGGTCATCACCGCCTATGCGCTGATCCTGGCGCTGCTGTTCTACCTGCTGTCGCGCCGCGCCTGGTCGCAATCGGCGGCGTTTGAGCGCGAATCGTCCGAATTGCGGCGGCTGAACCTGCGCCTGCAGCGCGAGATCGCCGCGCGCGAGAAGGCCCAGCAGGACCTGACGGTGGCCGAGCAGACGCTGGTGCAATCCTCGAAACTTGCGGTGCTGGGCGAGATGTCGGCGGCCGTCAGCCACGAGTTGAACCAGCCGCTTGCGGCGATGAAAACCTATCTGGCCGGCGCGCGGCTGCTGCTGAACCGGCGCCGCGCCGAGGAAGCGCTGGTCGCCTTTCAGCGGCTGGACGATCTGATCGACCGGATGGGGGCGATCACCCGGCAGCTGAAATCCTATGCCCGCAAGGGGGGCGATGCCTTTGCGCCGTTGGATTTGCGCGCCTGCATCGCCGAGGCGCTGTCGATGATGGAGCCGCGCCTGCGCGAACGCCGCGTGCTGGTGGTGCGCACCCTGCCCAATCAGCCGGTGATGGTGATGGGCGACCGGCTGCGGCTGGAACAGGTGATCGTCAACCTGATGCGCAATGCCGTCGATGCCACCGCAACGGTGAACGCGCCGCAGATCGACATCATCCTGACCGAGGGCGACACGGTGAACCTGCGCATTCGTGACAACGGCAGCGGCATCGCCGAGATCGACAAGATCTTCGAGCCCTTCTATACCTCCAAACGCCCGGGCGAAGGGGTCGGGCTGGGGCTCGCAATCTCTTCCGGCATCGTCAGCGATCACGGCGGGCGGCTGGTCGCGCATAACGCCCCCGAGGGCGGCGCTGTCTTCGAGATTTCCATGCCCGTACTCTCTGGCCGCTCCGGCGCCATCCGGGCCGGAGCGCCGCGCGGCGCCAGCCGCGTGTTAGAGCCCGAAGCCGTGACCGGCGCGGGCGGGTGACGGACCATCAACCGCGCGCGGACCAACCGAAAGGAACACCAGGCCATGACCGATCAGGCCACGAAGGATATCGAGAAGGAAACCCGCGCGCAGGGTCCGCGCATCGTGATCATCGACGACGAGCACGACATGCGCGCCTCGATCAGCCAGTGGCTGTCGCTGTCCGGTTTCCAGCCAGAGAGTTTCGCCAGCGCCGAAGAGGCGTTGCGCGTCCTGGGCCCTGAATTCGATGGCGCCGTGATCAGCGACATTCGCATGCCCGGCATGGATGGCATGGCGCTGTTGAAGCGGCTGGCGGGGATGGACGCCACGCTGCCGGTGATCCTGATCACCGGGCATGGCGATGTGCCCATGGCGGTCGAGGCGATGCGCCTGGGCGCCTTCGACTTTCTGGAAAAGCCCTTCGACCCCGAGCGCATGACCGATCTGGCCCGCCGCGCGCTGAAGGCCCGCGCGCTGGCGCTGGAGGCCCGCGCGCTGCGCCACGAACTGGCCGATGGCAAGACGCTGATGCGCCGGCTGGTGGGCAACGCGCCGGAAATGGTGCGCCTGCGCGAGGATATCCTGGATTACGGCCAGGCCGACGGCCATGTGCTGATCGATGGTGAGACGGGCACGGGCAAGACGCTGGTCGCCCATGCCCTGCACGCGGTGGGACCGCGCGCGGGGCGGCGGTTCGTGTCGCTCTCGTGCCTGTGCGCGGATGACGAGACGCTGGCGGCGCGGCTTTTCGGCCCGGTTTCCGGCGGCGGCCTGCCACTGGCCGAAGAGGCGCGCGGCGGCACGCTTTGTCTGGAGGATATCGAGGCGTTGAGCCCGGCCATGCAGGCGCGGCTGCTGGCCTTTCTGAACGATCTGGGCACGCCGCCGGCCACCCGTATCGTGGCGATCTGCAACGCGCATGAACCCGGCCGCACGCTGGAAGACGCGCTGCGCCCGGATCTGTATTTCCGCCTTGCCGCGATGAAGATCACCCTGCCGCCCCTGCGCGCGCGCGGCGAGGATATCCTGGCGCTGTTCAACGACTATGCCGCCCGCTTCGCCGAGGAATACGGCTGCCCCGCGCCAGAGCTTTCGGCCCAGGATGCCGCGCATCTCTTGCAGGCGCCCTGGCCGGGCAATGTGCGCCAGCTGATCGCCATCGCCGAACAGGCGGTGCTGCAGAACCGGCGCGAGGGGGGGTCCGTCGTGTCGCTGGTGATGGCCGATAACGAAACGGCTGGCGGGGCGCTGACCACGGAAGGCAAGCCGCTGAAGGAATATGTCGAGGCCTTCGAGCGCACGCTGATCGACAACACCATGCGCCGGCACAAGGGTTCGATCACCGCGGTGATGGAAGAACTCTGCCTGCCGCGGCGGACGCTGAACGAGAAGATGGCGAAATACGGTCTCAGCCGCGCCGATTACGTCTGAGCCAGGCGCCGGCCCAATAACCGGGCCCAATAACCGTGCATGCCTGCCTGCCAGGCGGGCAGTCGGCCGGGCATCTGCGGCGATGCGACAGATTGTTGCGTTTTTTTCGCCCCTCGGTTGCAGATTGGTTCTGGAAACGCCGGATAATGTGCTATGTGTTCCCTACCGCAACTGGAGGGTAGACCATGAAAGTGAAGACGTTCCTGGCCGCCACCGTTCTGGCCATGGCCCCCGGCCTGGCGATGGCCATGGGTGGCTGCGGCTCGATGACGCCGCAAAGCGCCTCGGCCTGCGGCGACGGGCAGGTGTGGGACGCCGATGCGCGGGCCTGCGTCACACCGTTGAGCAGCTGACAACAGCCGGTCGCCGGCACGGACCGGCTGCCGCAAGTGATTATGTCGCGCCCAGGCGCGGCACTGGGCCCCGGCTGTTCCCTCGCCGGGGCCTTGTCATATACCGGACGACCCGCGCGCCCCAACGCCCTTGCCTTTCCGGTCCGTCATGCCAGAAAGGTCGGTGTAAACGATAGGGGTTGCCATGAGACGCGTTCTGAAGGTTCTGGGCATTCTGTCAATGGCGCTGGCAGTGCTGGCAGGCACTGCCGCCTTCTGGAAACGCGAGGAGTTGACCCGCCTTGCAGCCGTCAACACGCTGTTCCGCGAGGACCGGATCGTCAGCAATTTCTCCAACATGGACACGCTGTTCCACCATGCCGAGATGCGCGGCGGCACCGCCTCCCCCCTGCCCCGCGGCGCCGATGCGGCGATGCCCGAAGGTTTTGACCGCTGGCTGGAGGAGCGCCGGCTGACCGGCATCGTGGTGCTGCACCGGGGCGAGATCGTGCATGAGGGCTATCATCTGGGCACCGGCGCGGATGACCGCCGCATGTCCTGGTCGGTGGCGAAATCGGCGCTGTCGCTGCTTCTGGGCATCCTGCACCATGACGGCACCATCCCGGATCTGGACGCGCCGGTAACCGATTTCGCCCCGGCGCTGGCGGCATCTGCCTATGACGGCGTGACCATACGGCAGGTGGCGCAGATGGCCTCTGGCCTGGAATTCAACGAGGATTATCTGGATTTCTGGTCCGATATCAACCGCATGGGCCGGGTTCTGGCGCTGGGCAGCACGATGGACGGTTTTGCCATCGGCCAGACCGGACGGGCCGGCCCGCCGGGCACAACGTGGCGCTATGTGTCGATCGACACGCATGTGCTGGGCATGGTCATACGTGGGGCGACCGGGCAAAGCGTGATCGCGTTGATGGAGGAGCGGCTGTTCATCCCCCTGGGGCTGGAGCGCGACCCCTATTACGTGACCGACGGGCACGGGGTGGCCTTCGTGCTGGGCGGGCTGAACCTGACCACGCGGGATTACGCGCGGTTGGGCCTGCTGGTGGCGCAGGGCGGCGAATGGGAGGGCCAGCAGATCGTGCCCGCCGAGTGGATTGCCGAATCGACCGTCGCCAGCGCCCCGGGCGGGGTGGGATACGGCTATCAGTGGTGGCTGCCGTCGGGAGCCGAACCGGGCGAGGTCTATGCGCGCGGGGTCTATGGCCAGTTCCTCTGGATCGACCGCGACCGCGAGGTGGCCATCGCCGTCAACAGCGCCGACCGGGCGTTTCGCCAACCCGGCGTGATAGACAGCAATATCGCCATGTTCCGCGCCATTGCGCGCGGCCTGGCCGACAATGAAAGGAGAACCGGATGAGCCCTGAACCCGATTGCCCGCAGACCGCGCCCTATCCCGTCGAGGTAGAGGCCGGAAAGACCTATTTCTGGTGTGCCTGCGGGAAGTCGTCGCGCCAGCCCTTCTGCGACGGCTCGCACAAGGGCACGGGGTTCGAGCCGCTGCGCTGGCAGGCAGAGGAAGGCAAGCGCGTGTTCTTCTGCGGCTGCAAGCAGACGAAGGGCGCGCCGCTATGCGACGGCTCGCACAACCTGATCGGCAAGAGCGCATGAAGGCGCCGTCGGTGAATGTGCTGGGCGGGCGGCTGGAAAGCTGCTCGACCGACCCGGTGACCGGGTTCTTCCGCAATGGCTGCTGCGATACCGGCCCCGAGGATCGCGGCCTGCACACGGTCTGCGCCGAGATGACCGAGGAGTTTCTGGCGCTGTCCAAGTATCTGGGCAACGACCTGAGCACGCCGCGCCCGGAATGGGGGTTTGCCGGGCTGAAACCGGGCGATCACTGGTGCCTGTGTGCGGCGCGCTTCCTGCAGGCGCATGACGAGGGCGCAGCGCCGCGCATCCGGCTGGCCGCGACGCATCAGCGCACGCTGGAGGTAGTGCCGCTGGAGGTGTTGCGCGAACATGCGGTGGATGCGGCGGACGGCGGGTAGCCCGGGCGGCAGGCGGCGCGCTGGCGCAAAGGGCGCAGGGGGGCGCTGCCCACCTCGCCGCTGGCGCGGCTCATTGGGCTCCGCCCGTTCTTTCGCTTGAATCGCTCCACTGGGGGCTGTTGGAAAAGCACCATTCCTCTGATTCACCTTGTGTATCGGCGAATGGGGGGCTGTGATGCCGGATCGGCAGGAGCGCGGGCAACTGGAGCTTTTCATCACCGGGCCGTTGGTCTGATCCCCGATGACCATGTGCTGGTGAAGATCGATCAGGTTCTTGACCTTGGGTGGCTTCGCGGCGAAGTAGCCCCCCTTTGGTGTGCCGACAACGGTCGCCCCGGCATCGATCCCGAAGTTGCCGTGCATCTGATGCTGGCAGGCTTTCCTCTCGGCACTCGCCACGGTCCTCGAACCATCTATGGATGGCTCCCGCGGGGCAAGGGCGTTGTTTGGCTCCGGCATGTGGTCGGTCGCGGCCATGTATGCGGCGTCTGATCTGCGGCACGATGGCCGCGCGCCCTGATGAAGTCCTCCGGCGGTCGGGTCCCGATCAATGGCACGCGCTGGATCGCGCATTGGTCCGAACAGGGTGTCCCGTTTGCCGTCTCGCCGTCCGTCTGCCATCACCTCACGTCGTGCCGGAGGCACGCCTTCGGCACGACGCGCCTCACCGTCTCTTGGCCGGCCTTGCGGGCCGGCGCGATCCGTCAGGCCGGGTTGGCCCGGTAGATTTCTCCGCTTCTGATCAGCGCCCAGACCAACCGCGCCATGCGGTTCGCGAGCGCGATGGCGCCGACCTTCACGCGTTTTCTCTGCAGCATCCGCGACAGCCAGTCTTCGCCCGGCTTCCGCCCTCGGCGCGCGCTGATCTCGGCCGTCACGCCGAAGGCGTGCCTTCGGCACGACGCGCCGAGGAACAGGAGCCGCCGCAGATACCGGTTCCCGGCCTTCGAGATCCGTCCCAGCCGTTCCTTGCCGCCGGTCGAATGCGGCTTCGGCGTCAGGCCAAGCCAGGCCGCGTAATCGCCTGCCGAGCGGAAGGCATCGACCTCGGGTGTCGTCGCCGCGAGCGCGCTGGCGGTCAGCGCGCCGATGCCGGGGATGGTAGCGAGCCGCCGCGCCAGCGCATCCTCGGCCCGGGACCCCTCGATCCGCTTCGTCACCTCGGCGATGCGGGTGCGGATGTCGCGGAGCTGCGCGGCGAGGAGGTCCAGCGCGGGCCGGGCGGCCTCGGGCACCTCCCCTGCCGCGGTCAGCAGCCGGCCGACATTCTGGATGCCCTTGGGCACCACGCTTGGCGAGGGGTGCGGGCTTGCCCGCCCGAAACCCTCCGGTGGAGGGTTTCGCCCGAGCCAAGGCCCGCGGGGCCCGA
>SKNG01000489.1 GCA_007120685.1 Paracoccaceae bacterium
CGAAAATCGGCATCCGGCGCACGTATCGCCCGCGCCAACACCCCTGACGAACAGCCGCCCGCGCCCAGATGAAGGGAAACCGTTCCGGCACTCCGACTAATTCAGCAGCCTGTTAGGGGGCCAACTGGATGACGCCAATCACCGGTAAGGGCCGACGGCAAGGTGGAGGCCGACGATGCCGGCGACCAGCATGGCGAAGGCCACCGGCATGCCGTTGAACAGCAATAGGAACAGAAAGGCGGTGACGCCTGCGGCGATGCCTGTCATGGCCGGCGCTCGGGCGCGCTGGTCGCTGCCTTCTCTGCGGCCTCATGCGCCGGCAGATGGGCGGCGCCGATCTCGCCACTGGGCGGGCGCTGGGGGAAGATCACCTCCAGCGTCAGGCGCAGCGCCAGCAGCGTGCAGCCCACCGGCACCCAGACATAACTCCAGTAAGGCGGGAACTGGATGATCCCCAGCGTGGTACGGCGCGGCGCAAAACGGTCGATCGCCTCGCCCCCGGCATACCAGGCCACCAGCCCGAAGGCGCAGGCCGCCAGGCCCGCATTCAGTCGTTCCGGGATCATGCCGGGCAGGCGGGCCAGCGCGCCGCGGAACAGGTCCAGCCTGATATGGTCGGCGCCGGCGTAGGTGGCCGGCATCGCCATGAACACCAGCCCCACCATCAGATAGAGGCTGGTGATTTCATAAGCGCCGCGCAGCGGGCGGTTGAACAGATGCCGGCCCAGGCTGTCGGTGCAGACTGTCGGTGCAGATGGTGATCATCATCGCCAGGTTCGCCACCTGGGCGACCAGCAGGAAGGCCCGGTCGAAGACCGAAAGCCCGCGTTCCAGTCAATGGGGCATGGGAGGCGGCGTGGGGGGTGACCTTGGACAGGGGAAGCCCGCCCGCGCCGGCTTTCGCGCGCGGGCGGGCCGGGCGGGGCGGTGTTATTCGCCGTGGGCGGCCAGGCATTCGCGGAAGCGCGCGAGGACCTCCTCACCCGGCTGGTTGCGCTGGGCCATCTGGCTGATCCAGACGTTTTCCACCACCGTCAGGCTTTCGGCAAATTGCGCCTGGGTCTCGGGCAAGAGTTCGATCAGCGTGATGCCCAGGTCGGCCAGCCGCGGGTGGCGCCCGCGGTTGCGGCCTGGAAGCGCGCGGCCATGGCCGTGCCGACCTCCTCGCCCACTTCCATCAGCAGGTCCTGCACGTACTCGGGCGGGCCCTGCCAGATATCCTGGTTGATCAGCGCGGCAAAGACCACGGTGCCGAGGCTGGCATTGGTGGTGGTCGCGGCCAGCACCTCCTTGATGTTACAGGCGAACAGGCTGGGCGTGTTGTAGATGGCACCATCCGCCGTGCCCCGGTCCAGCGCCAGACAGAGATCCGACGCCGGCACCTGTACCGTCACCGCGCCCAGCGCTTCGGCGATCGGTTCCTGGAACGGCCGGGCCGAGAGGCGCGAGGCGGTATGCACCGGCGGAAACTGGTCGGCATAGCGCAGGGTGATGGTTTGCGCCCCGGCCGGCGCGGCAGGCTGGCATGCAGCAGGCAATCGGGCATCAGGCCCACGCGGATGAAAGAGGCGCAAAAGCGCGCCCGCTCGGTGCCGAGGATGAAATCGCAGGCCAGCGCCAGACCGAACCCCGCGCCATGGGCCGGCCCGTCCACGGCGGCGATGACGGGTCGGTCCAGCGTCGCCAGCATCAGCGCCAGGTCGCCGGCATCGCGCATCCGCTGGCGGGCGGCCTCTACCCCTGCTCGCGGTCGCGCATCGAGCCGATGTCGCCGCCCGCGCAGAAGCTGCCACCGGCGCCGGTCTGCACCACGGCGCGCACCGTCTGGTCGCGCCTGATCGACCGCAGCGCCGCGTCCGGCGCCAGGCGCATCGACGGGTCGATGGCGTTGCGCCGCGACGGCTGGTTCAGGGTCAGCACCGCCACCCCGCCGTCAGCCTGCAGCGTGACCGCCGCTTCCTCTGCCCGGTGCCCTTGCGTCACCCCGCCGCGCCCCCTCGCGACGGCGTCTGTGTCCTGCCGGCGCGCTCAGCCGCCCCCTGCGCTGCCAGTGGCTCACCCGGCGCCAGCCAGGCTGCCGGCACCGTGACCGGCATGTCCAGCAGCATCTGCGCATAGGTCTTGGCCTGCGGATCATAGCGCAACGAGGCCGAACCGCCCCCACCCAGCACTGCGCGCAGGTGGAAGTTCAGCGCGTGAAAGCCCGGCATAAGGTAGCGGCTGACCCGGCCCTGCAGGTAATGCGCAAAGAACCCCGCCACACGGTCCTCGGTGACCTGGGCGCAAAGCAGCGGGAAAAACGCCTCCTGCCGGGCAATAAGCCCGATATTGGCGTCATCGCCCTTGTCACCGGACCGGCCCCAGGCCAGCGCGCGCAGTGGCACCGTAGCCGTGGCATCTTGCGGGAGGGTAAACCCCGGGACGATGAAATCGGGCACCGGCGGCAGGTCATCGGCGGTGCGCGCGCCTGCCAGCGCCGGTACGGAAACGCCAACGCCATCCAGATCGACGCGCACTGGCACCTGCGCCTTGGGCCAGAGGAACGAGAACACCCGCACCACCGGCGCCGGTTTCGGCCGCCCGTGCAGCACACCGGTCAGACCCTGCGCCATGCTCACCCCGGGATGGGCGAATTCGCGGGCGAAGACCTCCAGCGCCCTGGCATCGTCATGGCGCAGGCCGATCTTGACCACCACCTCGCGCGCGCCGTCGCGCAGATCGTCGCGGGCCTGCGCGCCCCAGGTATCCTCGGCCCCGATCACCTCGATCGAGACCTCGCGATAATCGGCCATGCCGCGCGCCGCCATCAGACGCTGGGTGCGCCGAACCAGCGCCTGCGCCATGGCGCGACCCTTGGCGGCGGCCTGAAAGCCGGCGATCATGTAGGTGGTCATCAGCCGGAACCCGTCTGCCCAGGTGGCGCAGACCTTCAGATCCGGCCCCGGCGCCCGGCCGCGCGCACCCCGCACCAGCACCCGGTCCGGCCCCGCCTGGTCCAGCGTCACGGCCGAGAAATCACAGGTTACATCGGGCAGGTGATAGGCGCGCGGATCGCCGATCTCGTAGACGATCTGTTCGGCCACCGTGGCCGGTGTCACCATGCCGCCGGTGCCTGCGGGCTTGGTGACGATGAACCCACCGTCTTCATGGCATTCGATGACCGGAAAGCCCATGTCGTCCCAGCCCTCGGCCACCGCCTGCCAATCGGTGAACAGCCCCCCCGTGGCCTGCGCCCCGCATTCGATGACATGGCCCGCCAGGCTGCCGGCCGCCAGCAGGTCATGCTCGCCCGCCGCCCAGCCGAATTCGTGCATCAGAGGGCCCAGCACCAGCGCGCTGTCCACGCAGCGCCCGGTGATGACGACTTCCGCGCCGGCCGCCAGCGCCGCGGCGATGGGCCGCGCGCCCAGATAGGCGTTGCAGGACGCCAGCCGCGGCGGCAGCGCCGCGCCGGTGAACATCTCATGCGGGGCGGCGGCACGCAGGGCATCGGCCTGGCCCGAGAGGTCATCGCCCAGCACCACAGCGACGCGGAAATTTAGGCCCTGTTCGCCCGCCGCCGCAAGGAACGCGTCGCGCAGCGCCTCGGGGTTCATGCCGCCGGCATTTGTGACCAGCCGGATGCCCTGCGCCTTGATCGCGCCCAGATGGGGTTTCACCGAAGCCAGCCAGTCCGGGATGAACCCCGCCTGCGGGTCCTTGGCGCGCATCCGCGCCAGGATTGCCATGGTGACCTCGGCCAGATAGTCGCCGACCAGGTAATCCAGCCCCCCCGCCGCCACCAGCTGGCCCGCGCCCTGCACCGTATCGCCCCATGCGGCCGAGGCGCCACCGATGCGCACCACCCTGTCGCTCATGCCTTCTGCTCCGTTGGCGCGGGCTGCGCCCAGACGGGCTTGCGCTTTTCCAGAAACGCCCGCACGCCCTCCTGCCCCTCCGGCCCCAGCAGACAGTCGGCAAAGCCTTCGGCGGCGGCATCCAGCATCGCCTCGCGTTCCAGCCGCGGCGCGGCCAGCACCAGCGCCTTGGTCACGGCATTGGCCCCCGGCGCGCAGCGCCGCACGGCGGCGCGGATCTCGGCCTCATGCGCCGCCAACCCCGCCGCATCCTCGGCCATGTGGTCAGCGAGCCCCAGCGCCAGCGCCCCTGCCCCGTCGAACCGCGCGCCGGTCAGCATGATCCGCCGCGCGGCGGCCAGCCCGATACGCTGCACGATCAAGGGCGCGATCTGCGCCGGCGGGATGCCCAGCCTCGTCTCGGTCAGGGCGAATTGCGCATCCCGCGTCACCGCCACCACATCGCCCGCGCAGACCAGCCCCAGCCCGCCGGCCATCGCCGCGCCCTCCACCAGCATCACCGTCACCTGCGGCAAGGCGTTGATCTCGTGAAAGAGCAAGCCCCCCTCGCGGCTGAAGGCGGCGACATCGGCGTGCGATACCCCGTCCCGCATCAACGCCCGGAAGCCCTTCAGGTCGCCACCGGCGCAAAAGGTGCCGCCGCGCCCGCGAAAGGTCACGCCGCGAATGTCCGGCCGGTCCCGCAGTGCCGCCGCCAGAGCACGCAAACCGGCCGCCATCCCGGCCGACAGAGCATTGCGCGCCTCCGGCCGGTCCAGCCAGACCGTCAGCCAGTCATGCGACTGCTCCAGCGCCAGATCGTCGCTTACGGGCATCTGCTTCATCGAAAAAGCCCTCTGCATTCCGGCTTGGCGTGTCACGGGCGGGATGCTAAAGAATGGTCGTTCTGTCTGTCCACCGAAAACTGTGTCACGCCACGGGGCCAGAGCGGTGCGGTGTGCAGGCTGCAGTTGTGAGGTCACGATGACGCGTAGCGTATCCGATGGTACCGGCGCCGAAACCGGCAGTGATGAAAGGGTGGCGCCCGCTCTGCCCGAGCGTATCCTTCAGGCGTTGATCACCTGCCTGGACGAGATCGGCTACGCGGCGACCTCGATCCAGCGTATCCAGGAGCGCGCGGGCGTGTCGCGCGGGGCGCTGACCTATCATTTCGCCAGCAAGGAAGATCTGATGGTCGAGGCTGCCGAGCATCTGCTACGCCCGACGCAGGCGCCGCGCCGCCTGCAACGGCGGCAGCCCAGACTGTCGCGGGCCGATGTGGTGGCCGATATCGAATGGATGTGGACAAAGCTGGTGGATACGCGCGAAGGCCGCGCGCTCATGGAAATCCTTCTCGCGGCGCGCTGCGATCCGGTGCTGCGCGCCAGGATCTCGCCCACCTTCTCTCGCTGGAACCGCAATATCAACGACCGGCTGCTTGCCATCTGCGCCGGCACCGGGCAGGATCCCGAGACGCTGACCGAGATCTGGTCGATCGCCCGCGTGTTCATGCGCGGCCTGAACACCCAGCGCCAGTTCGACGATCACGACGCCCAGATCAAGGCGCTGATCGACCGTTTCGGGCGGATCTTGGCAGCCCTGCTGGTGCCCGAGGATCCGCCCGCGCCCGCTGCCCCCGCCGCGGCGGGCAACATAGGCTGAAGCGCCCGCTCGCCGCCGCGTTACGTCACCGCCACGGGCGCCGCCGACCCTGCCTCCTCTTTGCTCTTCAAATATCCCGGGGGGGAGACGGCGCAGCCGGCTGGGGGGCAGCGCCCCCCGCCTGCCCCGCCACCCCGCCTGACAGCCCGGCAACGGCGACCCCCGCCGCCTCGATCGCGCCGCGCAGGAACCGCGCAGTCCCTACCGCCTGCGCGCTGTCCCCATGCAGGCAGATCGTGTCGATCCGCGCCGGCAGCAGCGTGCCCCGCGCGGTGATGATCGCCCCGGCGCGCAGCATCGCCACCACCCGCGCGCCAATCTCGCCCGGATCATGCAGCACCGCGCCCGGCAGGCGGCGGTCCAGCAACAGGCCGGTCTCGGCATAGGCGCGGTCGGCAAAGATCTCGCAGGCCAGCCTGGCCCCCAGCGCGCGGGCGGCGCGTTCCTGGGCGGTGCCGGCGATTACCATCAGCACGATCTCCGGATCGACCGCCAGCGCGCCTTGATAGCAGCTTCGCGCCAGCGCCTCGTCCTCGGCCGCCATGTTGGCCAGCGCGCCATGCAGCTTCAGATGCCCCACGCGCCCACCCGCCAGCCGCGCCATCGCCTGCGCCGCGCCAAGCTGATAGGCGGTCAGGTGGCGCGCCTCGTCATGGCTGACCTGCATCCGCCGCCGCCCGAAGCCCTGCAGATCCGGCAGGCCGGGATGCGCGCCGATGCCCACCCCGCGCGCCACCGCCCGCGCCATCGTCGCCGCCATCGCATCCGGGTCGCCGGC
>SKNG01000102.1 GCA_007120685.1 Paracoccaceae bacterium
GCCACGGCCTCGGCATCGGGCACGAAGAAGATGCAATGCGGGTTGCCCATGCCCACCGCCGCCGGCGCGCCCGCAATCGGCAAGGACAGCGTATCGGCCGGCCCGGCCAGCGGCACATCGGCCCAGTCCAGCAGCGGCACCCCCATGTTGACCCAGACCTGCCCGCCGCGCCGCTCGGCCCGCAACAGGCCCCGCGCGGTGCGGATGACCAGCACATCAGCCCCCCGCTCGCGCATCACCATGTCGGCCACACAGCGCGTGGCGTTGCCACAGGCGCCGGCCCGGCTGCCATCGGTATTCCAGAAATCCAGCGCCAGATCGGCACCTCCCTCGCCGTCGCGCAACTCGGCCAGCTGGTCGAACCCCACACCGCGATGCCGGTCGCCGATGGCACGCGCCAGCGCGGCGGTAACCCGCGCCACTTGCCCGCGCGAATCGACGATCACGAAATCATTGCCCGCCCCGTGCATCTTTCGAAAGGGCAGGCCGGAAGTGGAGCCATCCTGAACCATGCGCTGCGATATAACCTTGATACCCCGCCCCCGCCAGAGCGCTCAAAAACCCCGCGTCCCTCTTTGCTCTTCAAATATCCCGGGGGGTGAGCCGCGAAGCGGCGAGGGGGGCAGCGCCCCCCTGCCCCCTCGGCCCGGCAGCAAGGCATGAAAAAGGGCGCACCCGCCGGATGCGCCCCATCGAAACCGGTTCCCGGCCGGTCAGGCCGCGCTGGCCTCGACCAGCTTGCTCTCCGGCGCAGCGCGGGTGATCTCGATCCGGCGCGGCTTCAGCGCCTCGGGGATCTCGCGCACCAGATCGACATGCAGCATGCCGTCGACATGGGTGGCCGCGGTGACCTTCACATGGTCGGCCAGCTGGAAACGCCGCTCGAAGGCCCGGGTGGCGATGCCGCGATGCAGATAGCTGCGGCCCTCGTCTTCGTCGGCCTTGCGCGCGGTGATCACCAGCGCGTTCTCCTTCACCTCGACGGCCAGTTCTTCGGCCGAAAAACCGGCCACGGCCACCGAGATGCGATAGGCGTTCTCGTCGGTCTTTTCGATGTTGTAGGGCGGATAGCCGGGTTGTGCAGGCTCTGCCGCCAGCATCCGGTCCATCATGTCGGCGATCCGGTCGAAGCCGACCGAGGCGCGAAACAGCGGGGTGGGATCAAAATTACGCATGTCTTCATCCTCCATTGAGCGATGCCGTCGTCTCGCCCGCCGGCAGGGCCGGCCGGGCATCGGTTGCGCCGGGCCCGTCATGGCGCCCGGCACTGCCGATGTGGGAAAACCCTGGCCCGGTTTCAAGCCCCCGCCAACGGCGCGGCGGCCAGCCCCTGCGCTATGGCCGCACGAAACGCGCGCTGCCCCGCGCCCCGGCGCTGTCCGGCGCGGCGACCGGGCCAAGACGCTGCACTGCCGGGCTGTCCAGCATGTCCATCAATGCCGCCACCCGCCCGTCCAGACGCATGCCCAGCGCCATGCTGTGGCCGTTTGCGGTTTCGGCCATGGCCGAAATCACCGAGACAACGCGCGGCACGCCACCGTCGAGCGAAAACACCGGCGCGCCCGAGGCGCCGAAATCGATCGAGCAGGACATCACCAGCACCCCGTCCCGGCGCCGGTCCATCACCGTGCAGCGGTCCTGCAGCGATGGCGCCTCGGCACGGTCGCGCGCGTAGGAGACCACCGCCACTGCCGAACCGGCCGCCGGCGACCCGCTGGCCAGCGGCAAGGGCTGCAGCCCGGTCAGCCGGATCGGCCGGTCCAGTTCCAGCACCGCCAGATCATTGGCCACCTGGCTTAGCGCCTGCCCGCTCCGCATGCGGAAGCCGGGCGCGATAGCCACCCGGCGCACGCCACGTATCGCCTCGGCCCGGCCGATGCGCCAGCCGGCCAGAAACTCGATGTCGCCCGTGTTGACACGTCGTCCGCTGCTCGCCTCGAACAGGCAATGCGCGGCGGTCAGCACCCGGTCCGGCGCGATCAGCGTGGCGGTGCAGAAGGTGTTTTCGCCGACATTCAGCCGCCCCACCGCCAGCCAGCCCCGCCCGGCGTCGCCGGTCTCCAGCAGCTGCAATCGGCTGTCGCCGGGCATCTGCGCCGGTGCAGCCGCCGGCGACAGGGCCAGAGAAAGCGCCAGCGCAAGCGCGGCGAGCGGTCTGATGGGCATGGCGGCATTCCCCTTGCAGGATCGGTCGCGCGCAAGGCTGATTGGCGAGTTCGGCGAAATTGCGGCGGGCGCGGCGTGGGATCAAGGCGTAACGCGCAGCGCTGCGGTTTCAGTCGTCCAGCGCCGGGGGCCTTGGCCCGCCATTGGCCCAATCGAGCAGTTCCACGGTATGCACCACCGGCAGATCGGTGCCGCCGCCGATCTGCATCATGCAGCCGATATTGCCGGCGGCGATCAGATCCGGCGCCTTCGCCTCCAGCGTCGCCACCTTGCGCCGCTTCAGCTCGCCCGAAATCTCTGGCTGCATCAGGTTGTAGGTGCCAGCCGAGCCGCAGCACAGATGGCTGTCGGCGGGCTCGACCACCTGAAACCCGGCGCGTTTCAGCAGATCCTTCGGCGTCGATTTGATCTGCTGGCCATGCTGCAGCGAACAGGCGGCATGATAGGCCACGCGCAGCGCCTCGGGCGTGCGGCCCTCGGGCGCCAGCGTCTCGATCACCTCGCTGACATCGCGCGCGAGCCCCGCCACCAGCGCCGCATCCTCGGCCAGCTTCGGATCGTTGCGGAACATATGCCCGTAATCCTTGACCGTGGTGCCGCAGCCGGAGGTGTTGATGACCACCGCATCCAGCCCGTCGCCCCGCGCCTCGGCCGTCCAGGCGCGGATATTCGCGGCGGCGCTGGCATGGCTCTCGGCCTCGCGCCCCATGTGATGGGTCAGCGCCCCGCAGCAGCCCGCGCCGCGCGCGATCACCACCTCGCAACCCAGCCTTGTCAGCAGGCGGATGGTGGCATCGTTGATATCGGTGTTCAGCGCCCGCTGCGCGCAGCCGGTCATCAGCGCCACCCGCATCCGCCGCGCGCCTTGCGCCGGAAACACCTGCGGGTCGTCATTGCGGCTGACCGGCGGGATGCGCTTCGGCGCCATCGCCAGCATCGCCTTCAGCCGCGCATCCGGCATCAGGAAGGCAAAGGGCCGGCCGATCCTGGCGCCCAGAAGCGCCAGCCGGAAGCGGGTAGGATGCGGGATCACCCAGGCCAGAACCCGCCGCAACAGCCGGTCCATCAGCGGGCGGCGATAGGTCTTCTCGATATGCACGCGGGCGTGATCGACCAGATGCATGTAATGCACGCCCGAGGGGCAGGTGGTCATGCAGGCCAGGCACGACAGGCAACGGTCGATATGCTTGACCGTCTTTTCATCCGCGGGCCGGCCGGATTCCAGCATGTCCTTGATCAGGTAGATGCGCCCGCGCGGGCTGTCCAGTTCGTCGCCCAACACGGCATAGGTGGGGCAGGTGGCGGTGCAGAAGCCGCAGTGCACGCAGGCGCGCAATACCTCGTTCGACCGGGCGATAGCCGGGTCGCGCAACTGCGCCTCGGTGAAATTGGTCTGCATTCAGGGCTCTCCGGGATCGTCCTGGGCGTCGTCGTCGGGCTCGTCTGCCACCGCCTCGGTGGGCGGTGCGTCTTCGGTGATGGCGGTGCCTTCGTCATCCTCGGGTGCAAAGACGGGGGCGGGGACGGGGGCCGGATCGGCACCGCGCTCGCGCATGCGGATGAAGGCGGCGCCGGTTGTCGGATCGATATGCAGCATCTCGAAATCGAACAGCGGCAGTTCCGCCTTGATCCGCGGGTCCAGATGCGATTCGTCCAGAAACTGCCTGATGCGGTCGGAATCCCAGCCTTCGGCCTCTGGCGGGACCCGAAGGTATTCATAAGAGCCCAGAACCCGGAAACCGTCGGCATGGCTTTCGCGCAACAGCCTGCCGGCCTGCAGCGCAGCAAGGCTTTCCAGATCGCCGGCAAAGACGAAGCCGTGCCGGGTAGGAAAACCGAAGCTGAACCCCAAAAGGCCATCGCCGAAATCCAGCAGGCGGATATCGGGCTCGGCGGCGCGCAGGATCGCCTCGGTCTCGGCACGCGCCTGCCAGAAACTGCGCACATCGGCAGCTTCGGTCCCGGTCATCCGCTCGGCCGCCTGCAGCCCTGGCTTGCTGGCATGGAACAGCCCGAAGGCGACCAGAAACACCGCCACGCCCCGCGCCAGCAGCGGCGAGGCATCGCGCAACCGGGCAAAGGACGGGCCCAATACCGCCGCCGCCGTCACCGCCAGCGCCATGCAGGCAAAGGTGAAGTACCAGGGCGCCTGATGCCAGTAGTTGGCAAAGACGAAACTGTAGAGCGCCTTGATGATGATCCCGCCCATCGCCCCGACCAGGATCGGCGCCCATGCCCTGTCGGCAAAGAAGCGCAGGATGGCGATCAGCAGCATCAACGCCATCAACGCCGGCACCAGAAGCTGCGCCACGCGGAAGGCGGCACCGCCCAGCGCCACGCGGTCGCCCTGATAGGCCGACAGCCCCTCGCGCAGTTCCACCAGCGGCGAGAAGAAGGTCAGCATCGTCACCCAGGCATTGCTCAAGAGCGCGCCCTCGCCCTTGGCCTTGCCGCTGATCGGCATCATCGTGCCCACCTGGTCGAGGTTGTAGAGGAAGTAGAGCACCAGCATCAGCGCCACCGGCACGGACAGCAGGCCTGCGTGCCAGATCCCCTTCATCAGCCCGCGCCCTGGCCAGAAGATCAGCGCCAGCCCCATCGCGGCCACCACGAAGCCATCGTCCAGCCGGGCAAAGACCAGCCCCGCCAGCAGCACGCCCATCACCAGCCAGTAGGCCATGCGCGTGCCGTGCTGGCCCGCCTGCGTTGCCAGAAGCATGATCCCGGCGCCCAGGGCAAAGGCCAGCGCCCCCTCCATGCCGTTGAACATCTCCCAGATCGACATGTTGCCCATGGACTGGCCAAAGAGCAGGAAATAGACCCCGGGCACGACCAGTAGCGCCAGCGTCCAGGAACCAGACAGCCGCTGCGCCGCCAGCCCGCCCAGCAGCGCGCCGATCCAGGCAAGCAGGATCGCCGTCCATGCCACGATATTCATCACCACCATCGGCATGTCGCGGAACAGCGATGTCACCACCCAGACGAAATACTGCCAGAAGGGGTGAAAGCCGTTGGTGGGGCGCAGCCCGTCGAAACTGTAGAATTCCGGCGGCGAGTTTCGGGCGATGCCGAGATAGAGATAGGCATCGCCGGTCAGGAACAGGAAGACGGCGTCGCGCCCGTGATGGAGCAAGGCCATCACCGCCGGCAGCAGCGTGACCACCGAAGCATAGACCGCAAACCCGACCAACCGCATGGTTATCCTCCGCAGACCCGGCCGGCGATGGCGGCCGGCACGGCGCATAGGGCCAGCAGGCACGGCGCGCCGCAACCCCTTTTCCGCCGGAAGGCGCCGGGCGGCAGCAGGGCGCGGCGGCTCACGTCATCAACCCCGGGTTCAGGATGCCGTGCGGGTCGAACCGCTGGCGCAGGCCCTCGGCCAGCGCCGCCACCGGGGCGGGCTCGGGAGGGAAGGATGGCAGGGCGCGGCGGGTCTCCTCGGTGGCGCGGATCAAGGTGGCATGGCCGGCGAAATGCCCAAGCCGGGCGCGCAGGTCGGTGCCCTGGTCGACCATCAGCCACAGGATGCCGCCGCCGCGGTCGAACAGCGCCTGGCCGCCACCCCGGGCCGCCAAGGCGGCGGCGTCACCGGGCCGACATGCAACCCGCCAGACATCGCCCGCCTGCCCGTGAAAGGCCGCCACATCGCGCACATCGCGCCAAAGTGCTGCGGTCTCGGCGTCATCCAGACGCCGCGCCGGGCCGAAGCGCGCCAGCGCCGCCGCCAATTCACCGGCGCGGTAGCCGACCGAGGTGGCAAACCCTTCCAGCCGCAGCACCGTGCGCCCGTCGGGCAGATGCGCGGCGCCGTTCACCTCGTAGGGCGAGCCCAGCGCCGCCGCCATCGCCGCCACGGCGCGCTCTGGCGTCAAATCGGCGATCTCCAGCGTCGCGGCGGCCTCTGGCGCGGGCAGCAGCTTGAAGGCCACCTCGGTGATCACCCCCAGCGTGCCCCAGGAACCAGCCAACAGCTTCACCAGGTCATAACCGGTGACATTCTTCATCACCCGCCCGCCGTTGCGGATCACCTGTCCCTGCCCGTCGACCATGCGCAACCCGATCAGACTGTCCCGGCAGGCCCCGGCGACC
>SKNG01000201.1 GCA_007120685.1 Paracoccaceae bacterium
GCGGCCACGGGCGCGGTGACGACGCTCGACGGGCGCGAGACCGCGCCGCTGGCGGCCACGCCGCGGCTGTTTCAGGACGATGCGGGCGCGCCGCTGCCGTTCTGGGATGCCGTCGTGGGCGGGCTGGCGGTGGGTACGCCGGGGACGCCCGCGCTGATGGAGGCCGCGCATCGCCGCTGGGGCCGGGCGAACTGGGCGGGGCTGTTCGACGACGCCATCGCGCTTGCCGAAGAGGGCTTCGCCGTCTCGCCGCGGCTGGCCGGGCAGATCGCCGCCGATGCCGACCGCCTGACGCGGTTCCCCGCAACGGCGGCCTATTTCCATCCGGACGGCGCGGCGCTGGCTGCGGGCGACATC
Source organism: Paracoccaceae bacterium (assembly GCA_007120685.1). Lineage (GTDB taxonomy): Bacteria > Pseudomonadota > Alphaproteobacteria > Rhodobacterales > Rhodobacteraceae > Pararhodobacter. The sequence continues at coordinate 358 of SKNG01000201.1, forward strand.
CGCACGAACCCCGACTATGCGGCAACCCTGCGCGCATTGGCCGCCGAGGGCGCAAGCGCCTTCTATCGCGGCCCCATCGCCGGGGACATCGTGGCGGCGGTGCGCGGCGTCGAGGGCAATCCGGGGCTGCTGAGCCTCGAGGACATGGCGCGGTACCGGGTGGTCGAGCGCCCGGCGCTCTGCACCGGCTACCGCGGGGCCGAGGTCTGCGGGATGGGGCCGCCATCCTCGGGCGGGGTGGCGGTGGCGCAGATCCTGGGCCTGCTGGAGGGCTTCGATCTGGCTGCCATGGGGCCCTTCGACCCACAGGCCCGCCGCCTGATCGGCGATGCCACGCGGCTGGCCTTCGCCGACCGGGGACGCTTCATCGCCGACAGCGATTTCGTGCCGGTGCCGGTGAAGGGGCTGACCGATCCCGGCTACCTGGCCGACAGCGATTTCGTGCCGGTGCCGGTGGCGGGGCTGCTCGATCCTGCCTATCTGGCAGACCGCGCCAGGCTGCTGGACCGCGACGACGCCCTGCCCGAGGTCAGCCCCGGCCTGCCTGAATGGGACCACGCGCAGCGGCAGGGTGATGACCAAGGCCCGGGGCGGCCAGCGACGACGCATGTGGTGATCGTCGATGCGCGGGGCAATGTGGCCTCGATGACCTCGACCATCGAAAGCGGGTTCGGGTCGCGCATCATGGTGCGGGGGTTCCTGCTGAACAACGAATTGACCGATTTCTCCTTCCGCAGCCATCAGGGTGGCTGGCCCATCGCAAACCGGGTGGAACCGGGCAAGCGGCCCCGGTCATCCATGGCGCCGACGATCGTGCTGCGGGATGGCGCGCCGGTGCTGGCCATCGGCAGCCCCGGGGGTGCGACGATCATTCCCTACGTGGCACAGGCAATCATCGCGCATCTGGACTGGGGGATGGATGTGCAGGCCGCGGTGGCGATGCCGCATCTGGTCAATCTCTTCGGCACCTGGGCAATCGAAGAGGGCACCGAAGCGGAAGCGCTGGCCGAGGCACTGGCCGCGCAGGGCCGCGACCTGCGCGTGGTGGCGCTCAATTCCGGACTGCAGGCGGTGGCGCTGGGCGCAGACGGGCTGCAGGGCGGCGCCGACCCGCGCCGGGAAGGGATCGCGCTGGGAGAATAGGCCGTTTGGGGTTTGCATGTCAGTTGGCAGACAAGCCCGCCCGGGCCGAAGCCGCAAACCCCGCCGCCGGCCAGACCTGCCCCGAGGTGCCAACGGCTGCAAAGACCGCCACCGCCTCCGGCACCGCACCGATCTAAAACAATACTCAGGCCATTTAGCCGGACCACACCACTTCGGGCCAGATCTCGGGCTGCCCGCGGCCACGCTGTAGCGCGGCCGCGGGCGAGACATTGCCATCCGGCTCTCAGTTGCCGCCGACGGGATGTCCGACCATCACCTCGATCATCTCGCGCGGCGAGATGGCCTGACGGTCGTAGTCCGACTGCGAGAAGAAGGTGAAAAGGCCGCGCAACGCCACGTCATCCAGAGTGCTGACATCGACCTCGGGCGCGTAACGCTCCAAGGCGTTCTCGACATCCAGGGTCATGTAGGCGACATCCTGGGCGACGGCCGATTGGGCACCGAAAAGGGCCACGGCAGCCATTGTGGCGGCAAGAAAGCTACGTTTCATGATGGTTCTCCGATTCTGTTCCTGTAGCAGTACGCGGTCGCTTTTGCCTGCGACCTGGTGCCCGGCTCAGGGCTGTTGCGCGGAACGGGGCGGAATGCTGCCATCCGACAGTTGATGCCCGCCGATGCGGCGATTGACCATCACCTCGATCATCTCTGCCGGCGAGATCGCCTGGCTTTGATAATCCGGCTGCGAGAAGAAGCTGAACAGCCCGCGCAGCGCCCTGTCGTCAAGATTGGCGACATTGACTTCGGGCGCGTAGCGCTGAACTGCATTCTCGACATCCATCGTCATATAGGCCCTGTCTTGGGCGATGGCCGTCTGGGCGCCGAACAGCGCCGTTGCAGCCAGTGCGGCGGAAACGATGGTCGTTTTCATGATATCCACTCCTCTATTTGGGTTTGCGGGCAGGCCCTGCGACCTTCCGGTGGAGTGACAATGAAGGAGGCGTTCGACGATCGATAATCACTGTCTGGTCACGCTCGATCACGCGAAAAAGCAATGGTTTTGCTGTAACGATTGACGCTTGGTGACCGAAGCGTTGTGACCTGGGGCTATCGGCCCGGAAACCAGCGTTTGCGCAAATCGACTTTTTTCCACGAACCCGGCGCGAAAACATCGGCGCGTTTGCACAGAGGTCGCATCGTTACAGGCAACGCGGAAAAAATCTTCGTGATGCGCTTCGTGGATTTTCGCTTTATTTCGGTTTGATCAATTAAATTTGTAGCGTCCCGGCATACCCGCCATGCATGGATTTCGGCTTGGAAACAGGGCGCGGAGGCCGGAAATCAGGCCGGTGAGGACAGAATCATGTCCACCCATAGCGGCACCGTCACGCTGGCCGGGCCGATGTGATGCTCATCGAAATCACCGGATATCTCGGACTTCTCTAGGTTAAGCTCGACACATTTCGCCCCCGCCGCCCGGGCCGAGGCCGCAAACCCCGCCGCCGGCCAGACCTGCCCGGAAGTGCCGATTGCCGCAAAGACCTGCGCCCCCTCCAGCGCCGCGCCGATTTCATCCAGCCCATAGGGGATCTCACCGAACCAGACGACATCCGGCCGCGTCTCGGGCTGCCCGCATGCCGGGCAGGGGTCGTCTGGCGCCATGATCATCGGCGCGGCCCAGACATGGCCACAGGCCGCGCAGCAGGCCCGCATCAGGGCGCCATGCATCTCGATCACATTGCGCGAGCCCGCCCGGCGGTGCAGGTCATCGACATTCTGCGTGACGATCAGAACCTCGCCAGGCATTGCCGCCTCCAGCCGCGCCAGCGCCTCATGCGCGGCATTGGGCCGGGCAGAGGCGCAATTGGCCCGCCGCGCGTTGTAGAATTCATGCACCAAGGCCCGGTTTCGGCGGAAGCCCTGCGGGGTGGCGACCTCTTCCAGGTCATATTTCGTCCACAGCCCATCCTCGTCCCGGAACGTGCCCAGCCCGCTTTCGGCCGATATCCCCGCCCCGGTCAGTACCACGATCCGCGCCATCACGCCCCTTTCTGCAGTCTCAAAGGCTCCGTCCGCGCCAGGCGCAGGAAATGCGCCATGAAGGGCAGGCTCGCATCCTGGGCCCGCGTGGCGGCGTAGAGCCGTTTCGTCATCCCCTCGGGCCCCAGCGGGCGGGTGATGTATTCCGAGGATGTGCGCACCTCGCGCAGCACCCAGTCCGGCAGCACCGCCACGCCCCGGCCAGAGGCGACCAGCAGCAATATCATCGCCGTCAGTTCCACCTGCCGGATCGCGCGCGGCTCCACCTTGGCGGGCGTCAGCAGCCCGGTGAACACGTCCAGCCGCGCCCGGTCGACCGGATAGGTGATCAGCACCTCGTCGCGGAAATCCTCGGCCGTCACGTGGTCGCGCGCGGCCATCCTGTGGCCATGGGCGGCCACCAGCCGGGGCTCGTAGTCGAAAAGCGGGGTGAACAGGATGTCCTGCATCCCTTCCGGGTCTGCCGAAATCACCAGATCCACCTCTTCGCGCCGCAATGCCGGCAAGGCGTCGAAGGCCAGACCGGGCCGGATATCGATATCCACATCGGGCCAGGCGTGGCGGAAGCGATCCAGCACCGGAAACAGCCATTCGAAACAGGCATGGCATTCGATGGCGATATGCAGCCGGCCGGACTTGCCGGCGCGCAGGGCGCGAAACTCCTCGTCCAGCGCCTCTATGCGCGGCAGCACATCCTCGGCCAGCCGCAACAGTTTCATCCCCGCCGCCGACAGCTTCAAGGGCTTGGTGCGGCGCACGAAAAGCTCTACCCCCGCCTGATCCTCCAGCCCCTTCAACTGATGGCTCAGCGCCGATTGGGTGATGTTCAGAAGCTGCGCCGCCCGCCCCACGCCGCCGGCCTGATGAATGGCGCGAATGGTGCGCAGGTGGCGGAATTCCAGATACATGCTATAGTCTGGCTCATGTAGATGATGAGAACAATGAATTTGTCTCACATTCGCGCCCATGCGACAAGAAATGAAACGAAGGGAGGCTGCAACCATGCCCGCACCGCGCATCAGCTTTGAATTCTTCCCGCCGAAGTCGCTGGAAGCCAGCTTCCGGCTGTGGGAGACCGTGCGCATGCTGGCGCCGCTGGGCCCGGAGTTCGTGTCGGTCACCTATGGCGCGGGGGGCACCACGCGCACGCTGACACATGAGGCCGTCACCACCATCGGGCGGGAATTCGGACTGAACGTGGCCGCACATCTGACCTGCGTGAATGCCACCCGCGCGGAGACGCTGGCGATTGCCGAGAGCTATGCGCAGGCCGGGGTGCGCGAGATTGTGGCGCTGCGCGGCGACCCGCCGAAGGGCGAGGGCCGCTTCACCCCGCATCCCGAAGGCTTCGCCGATTCGGTCGAACTGATCCAGGCGTTGGCGGCGACGGGTGATTTCACCCTGCGTGTGGGCGCCTATCCGGAACGCCACCCCGAAGCCGCGGACGATCGTGCCGATGTGCGCTGGCTGAAGCGCAAGTTCCAGGCCGGGGCCGACAGCGCCATCACGCAATTTTTCTTCGAGGCGGAGACCTTCCTGCGTTTCCGCGACGCCTGCGTGGCCGAGGGGATTGCGGCCGAAAAGGTGATCCCCGGCATCATTCCCATCGAGAACTGGAAGGGTATCCGCCGTTTCGCGCTGGCCACCGGGGCCAGCGTGCCGGCCTGGCTGGACGACGCTTTTGCCAAGGCGGAACGCGACGGGCGCGAGGATCTGCTGGCCACGGCGCTGTGCACCGAAATGTGCGACAGGCTGGTGGGCGAAGGGGTGGAGCATCTGCATTTCTACACGCTCAACCGCCCGCATCTGACCCGCGACGTCTGCCACGCGGTGGGCGTCAGCACCCGGGTAGAACTGGAAAACGTCGCCTGACCCGGTTTTCGCAGGGGCTGTCTTTGCAGCAAAGGGACAGCCGGCCGGGCTCTGTGAACAGACAAACGCTTGAAGATCCGGCGTAAGCAACCTTTGCGTCAGCTACGGCCGCCGATGCGCAGCACCTGGTTGCGGCCGTTGCGCACATAGCGCAGTTCCGAATCACCGATGGCGGCGACCTGCCCGCCGTCCAGACGGTCGCCCACGCCAACCCGCACGATCCGGCCGTTGGCCAACCGCACCAGCGCGCGGCGCTCCGAACTGGTGCCGTAAACCCCGATCAGATTGACCCGCCGCAGGTTCATCCCCTGTTCGGTGGCCTGCTCGGCGACCGAGGCCTGGGTGGGAATCCGCGGCCCGGCAGAGGGGGCGGCAGCGGCCGGTTGCGCGGCGGGGGCGGGGGAACGGCGCGCCGCGGCCAGTGCCTCGGCAACGCGCGCGCTCATGTCTGCCGGGCGGGCGCTGGGCACCAGCGAGCGCGCCACGGCTTCGGACAGGGTGTCATCCGCCACAGCCTCTGACGCCTCGGCGGGGGGCACCAGGTCGGTGGGGCGCTGCTGCGGGCGCAGCGCGGCCAGCGAAAGCCCGCCGGGGGAAATCACCTGCCCGCTGTCACCTGGACCGGGCTGGGCGGGCGCCTCGGTCGGTGCCGTCTCTTCGGTCGGGGCCTCGGCCGGTGAGGCGTCCTCGGTTGCGGCCTCGGCCTCGCGCTCCCTGGCCATGGCCTCGCCGATTTCGGCCACGCGCGCGCTGCGCGGCTCTGGGCGGGCGTCGGCCAGCGCCGGATCGGCGCGCGGCGTATCGTCCGGCATGAGTTCCGGCTGGGCTTCGGCGGGCTCCGGTTCGGGCGCCGGGGTGGCGGCGGCCGCCGGTTCGGGCGCC
>SKNG01000481.1 GCA_007120685.1 Paracoccaceae bacterium
ACATGCTGGCCGGGTGGTTATGCAGATTGGCGATCAGCACCTCGCGGATCAGCTTGTAGAAATGCGCGTCTTCCTCGATCACCGAGCGCATGCGATTGGCGAAGGGGCCGACGAAGGCGTATGAAAGAAAGACCCCCAGAAAGGTGCCCACCAGCGCCCCGCCGATCATACCGCCCAGCACCTCGGGCGGTTCGTCGATCGAAGCCATGGTCTTGATCACCCCCAGCACCGCCGCCACGATCCCCAGGGCCGGCAGCGCGTCGGCGACCGTCTGCATGGCGTGGCTGGAATGCATCGCGTGATGGAGGTTGGCTTCCAGCCGCTTGTCCAGCACCTCTTCCACCTGATGGGGGTCGTCATAGCTCATGGTGACCGCGCGCAGCGTGTCACAGATCAGTTCCACGGCCTCGTGATCCTTCAGGACGCGCGGATAGCGGTTGAAGATCTCCGAATCTGCGGGCGCCTCGATATGCTCTTCCAGCGCAACGGGGTTCTGCCGGGCGAGGCGGATCAGTTCGAAAAGCAGGCACAAAAGCGCGCTGTAGTCGGCCGGCTTCCAGTGGGCGCCGCGAAACACCTTGGCAAGGTCTACCAGCGTCTGCTTGGCGCCGGCGCCCGAATTGGCGATCAGGAAACCGCCCAGCGCCGCGCCGCCGATCATCGTGATCTCGAAGGGCAGGGCATAGAGGATGATGCCGAAATTGCCCCCGGACATCGTGTAGCCGCCGAAGACCATCACAAAGACCACGACGATGCCGATGATGCCTATCATGCGCCGAACTCCGATTCCCTTTGTCGTGAAGAGGCTGCATCGCCGGGCTTAAGAAACCCTCACTGCCCGCCACCCGCGCGCTCGCCAAACCGGCTACCGGCCGCCCAGTCGTCTATTCTTCCACCGCGCGACGCGGCACCGAGGCATTGCGTCCCGCCAGCGTGGCGCTGAGCGCGTAGGCGCGTGCCGGCTCCAGCCCGGCCAGGATCCCCGCTGCCGTCGCCGGATGCAGTTGCCCCAGGAAGCCGGCGGCGAAGTTCGGCTCCATCTCGGCAAAGACCCCAGCGGCCTGTTCGGGGCGCATGGCCTCGAACACGGCGACAAGCTGGGCCAGGTCCTCGGCGGCGATCCGGTCGGCGCGGGTCATGGTTGCATCCAGCTCCGCCTCTGCCGCACGCAGCGCGGTGATCTGGCGCTGCAGCCGGGCCTCTGCCGCTTCCAGCACGGCCAGCCGCTCATCCAGTTGCTCGGCGCGGGCATCGAGCGCGGCCTCGCGCGCGCGCAATTCCAACAGCATCGCGGCGGCATCCGTTGCCTCCTCCCGCGTCGAAGGCATGGATACGGGAGATGGTGCCTGGTCGCCCGCCGCCGGCGCGGGCGGATCCTCCAGCGCCAGGGTCGGGTCGGTGCCGACCTGTTGCGCCGGTGTCAGCGGCGCACTTGCTGCGGGAAGCGTTGGAGCAGACGTGTCCTGCGCCATGGCTCCGTCGATCCCCAGCGTCAGCCGTAACCCGCCCGCCAGCGCAAACAGCACGATGAGCGCGGGCAGGGTCCGGACGCGGGCGACGGAAGGCCGAAACCCGGGGCGTGCCGCGGCAGGCGCGCGCGCGTCGCGTGGCATGGAAGCCGGTCCAAAAAAACGACGGGCCATCACAACGGCTCCACCGTCTGACGGCGCCGCACGATCCGGGCGCGGCTGCGCGGGATCGTTGTGCGCTGGCGGTCATCGTCATCCGGCGCGACGGCCCTGCGAACAGGCCGCTGTTCGCTGCCCGCCGGGTAGTCTGTGGCCGGGAAGGGTGGGCGCGCGCGCGCCTCGGCGGTTTCCGGCGGTGCTGGCGGCCGATCCGCCGCGGTGGCCTGCGCCACGCTGGTGCCGGTATCGGGCAGATCGTGCAGTGTCGCCAGCAGCAGTTCCAGCCGTTGGCTCGCTGCCTCGGCGCGCGACACCAGTCTTTCCAGTTCGTCCTTGCCGGCGCCTGCCGCATCTCGCGCCTGGGCCAGCGCCCGCGTCAGGTCGTCGACCTGCGCGGAAAGCAGCGCGATGGCGCCGCCCATGCCGCTGTCCAGCCGGGTCAGCGCGGTCAGCCGCCGCGACAGCACGAAACAATAGACCGCCGCGCCGAATGCCGCCGCTGCCAGCAAAAGATCGGAAAGAAATGCCATTTCCTACCCTCAGTTCATAACGAATTCGGTGACCAGCAGGTCATTCACCCGGCCCGCCCCGGTGACGATCTGAACCCGGCGCAGCATCTGCGCCCGCATCCGGATCAGCGCCGCGGGCTCTTCCAACTCATGCATTTCCAGCGCGCGAATATAGGTGTTCAACACGTCCAGAATGCGGGGTTTCAGCCGCGCCACTTCGGCCGCGTGTTCCGGAAGGACCTCCAGTTCGGCGCTGAACCGCAACAGGCGTGCCTGATCGCGCAGGCCGACATTGACCACGATCGGATCAAGCGGGACGTAGCTGAAGCCGGCGCCCGGCGACGGTGCGGCCTCTGCCGACGGTGCCGCCGCACCGGCTGGCGCGGAAGGGCCCACCAGCCCGCTGTAGGTGGCATAGAAACCGCCGCCCCCCAGGGCCAGAGCCGCCACCAGCCCGAGCGGCAGGGCCTTGCTTCGTTTCGCTGCCGGGGCTTCTGCCTCGGGGGCGTTGTCACTCATCGCCGGGTTCCTTCAACCTGATCCGGTTTCGTTCTCTTCGGCCGAGTCGTCGCACAATCTGACTAACCGATTGTTAAGCGATCTCGGCGAAGGATGGCGGCGACGGGGCAGAAGGCCCGTCTGGCAGGAGAGCCGTCTTGGAGCAGATTCTGGCTTTTTGGAACGCGCTGGATACGCGCCGCCGCCTGGGCTTCGGCCTGGCGCTCGGCCTGGCGCTGGCAACGGTGGTGCTGATCGCGCGCATGGCGACGACGCCGTCGATGGCCTTGCTCTATGCCGGGCTGGAGGGGGCGCGGGCGGGCGATGTGATCGGCGCGCTGGATCAGCGCGGCATCCACTACGAGGTGCGCGGCGATTCGATCTGGATCGACGCCCGCCTGCGCGACGAGACCCGCATGGCGCTGGCCGCGCAGGGGCTGCCGGCCAATGCCGCCTCGGGATACGAACTGCTCGATGAACTCAGCGGCTTCGGCACCACCTCGCAGATGTTCGACGCGGCCTACTGGCGCGCCAAGGAGGGGGAACTGGCACGCACCATCATGTCCAGCCCGCATGTGCGCGCGGCGCGGGTGCATGTTTCGCATGGCGCAGCGCAGCCTTTCCGGCGCGATCGGCAGACGTCGGCCTCGGTCACCGTCGCACCGGTGTCGGGGGCGCTGACGCCGGAGCAGGCGCAGGCGCTGCGGTTCCTGGTCGCCTCGGCCGTGGCGGGGCTGGCGCCCGAAGGGGTGGCGGTGATCGATTCGGCAACCGGCGCGGTGGTGAGCGACGATCAGAGCGGCCGGCTGCACGGGGGCGAGCGCGCGGCGGAACTGCGCCGCAATGTCGAGCGGCTGCTGGAGGCGCATGTCGGGCGCGGCCGGGCGGTGGTCGAGGTCAATGTCGACACCACCACCGACCGCGAGACGGTATTCGAGCGGCTGATCGACCCCGATTCGCGTGTCGCGCTGAGCGAGGAGAGCGAGGAGCGCGATGCCACCACGTCGGACACGCGGCAGGGCGGGGTGACGGTGGCCTCGAATCTGCCTGACGGCGATGCCGCCGGCGGTGACGGGCGCAGCGATTCGCGCGAGCGCGAGGCGCGTGAGCGGCGCACCTGGGACGTAAGCCAGACCCGCCGAGAGGTCGAGCGGGGTCCGGGGGCCATTCGCCGGTTGACCGTGGCGGTGCTGCTGGACGGGGTGCGCGCGCCGGGAGAGAGCGGAGCGATGGAATGGCGCCCGCGGCCCGAGGCCGAGCTGGAAGCGCTGCGGGAACTGGTCGCTTCGGCCGTGGGCTACGATGCCGCGCGGGGAGATGTGATCACCCTGCGTTCACTGCCATTCGAGCCCGCGGCGGCGCTTGATGACGGCTATCAGCCGGGCCTTGTCGAGCGGCTGGGCCTGGATCCGATGGGGCTGATCCGGCTGGCCGCGCTGGCTCTGGTGTTGCTGATACTGGTGCTCTTCGTGCTGCGACCGATCCTGCGGGGGGCGGCGCCGACCGCGGCGCTTTCGGCGCCGGCCACCGGCGCGCGCGATCCGCAGAGCCTGCCCGGCCCGGAGGGCACGCGCACTGATCCGCGCGGCACCGATGGCGCGCCGGTTCTGACCGGTGAGATCGACACCGACGATGCGCGCGCGATGCGGGCGGTGGGGCCGGCGGCACCGCCCGAGGATCCGGTGGCCCGCATGCGCCGGATGATCGCCGAGCGGCAGGACGAGACGGTGGAGATCCTGCGTAGCTGGATGGATGAACAGGAAGGAGGCCGCTGATGCCCGCACCTCTGCGACTTGAGGTCTTCGAGCAGCCGGACGAACCGGATGCGCCCAGCCTGCTGATGCCCGAGGACCTGGAGGATCTGAGACTGAACGCCTACGAGCGCGGCTATCTTGCCGGTTGGGAAGATGCGATGCGCGAGGCCGAGACCGGCGATAGGGCGCGGCAGGCGGCCTTGGCGCAATGTATCGAGGGGTTGAATTTCACCTATCACGAGGCGCGCGGCCATGTCCTGCGCGCCATGGAGCCGCTGCTGCTGGCGGTGATGGGTCAGGTGTTGCCGAAAGCGGCCAAGGCCGCCCTGGTGCCGCGCCTTGTCGAGGAGCTGATGCCCCTGGCCGACCGTGCCGGGGCGGCGCCGGTGGTGCTACAGGTGCCGCCGGGCATGGCCGCGATCTTCGAGGCCGGCTTCGAGGGCCACCCCCTGCCCCCCTTGCAGATCGTCGAATGCGCCGACCTGCCGCCGGGCCGTGCCGAATTCTCTCATGGCACCCGCCAAGTGGGCGTCGATCTGGGCGATGTCGCGGCGCGCTGTGCGGCGGCCGTGGAGGAGTTTTATCGTTTCAATCTGCCAGCAGAGGAGCCGCGCGATGTCGCAAGTCGCTGAGACCGGAAAAATGCCGAGTTCAGATCAGGAGCCGGCCCGCGCCGCCGCCGGGGCGCCCCTCGCCGGGACCGGTCGCAGCGCCCTGGCGCAGGTGCCCATCGAGATCGTGATTTCGGTAGGCCGGGCGCGGCCGACGGTGCGCGAGTTGCTGCGCCTGTCGCGCGACAGCGTGCTGGCGCTGGACCGGCGGGTCGACGAGCCGGTGGAGCTTTATGTCGGCGATCGCATGATCGCACGCGGGACGCTCGAGGAGATGGAGGGCGAGCAGGCCGGACAACTCGCCGTGCGCCTGTCCGAGGTCGTCGATCTGAGCGACGGGATCTGACATGCCGGCGCGGGCCTCGATGACCGCACCGACGGCCGCGCCGGGCGCCGCCGGGCCGATACGGCGCGGTGTGTTGCGCATGCCTGCGGCGGCGCGCGTTCCGCTTCATGATCCCGCGCCGGTGCGGGGATTGCGGCGCGTTTCTGTGCCGCCAGTTCCCGCCCTGCCCCCTGCCGCCGCGCGCCGCTCGCGCCGGACAGTTGGGCCGGACATGCCCGACGACGTTTCGTGGCGACCCGCCGCCGCAGTCCTTTCGCGCGCCACGGCGGTGCCTGCATGGGCGCTCTTGCTGATCGGCATCCTCTGCCTGCTGCCGGGCTTTGCCGCGGCGCAATCCCTGACGCTGGATTTCGGCGATGATGGCAGTCTGGCGGTGCGGTCGGTCCAACTGATCGCGCTGATGACGCTGCTCAGCCTGGTGCCCGGGCTGGCGATCATGATTACCTGCTTTCCCTTCCTGGTCACGGTGCTGGCGATCCTGCGCCAGGCCATCGGGCTGCAGCAGTCGCCCCCTGGCATGCTGCTGACCACGCTCGCCCTTTTCCTGACCTGGTTCATCATGGAGCCGGTCTTCATGGCGGCCTGGGAGGCCGGGATAGAGCCGCTGAACGCCGGCGAGATCGGGTTGGAAGAGGGCTTTCTGCGCGCGCTGGAGCCGTTTCGCGTCTTCATGGCCGCGCGTGTGGATGGCGAGACCTTCCTGAACCTGGCCGCGCTGCGCCCGGAGCCCGTGGCCACTGGGCCAGAGGCGCCGCTTTCGGTGCTGGTGCCGTCCTTCCTTCTGTCCGAACTCAGCCGCGCCTTCGAGATCGGTTTCCTGATCTTCCTGCCGTTCCTGATCATCGATCTGGTGGTGGCGGCGGTGCTGATGTCGATGGGCATGATGATGGTGCCGCCGGCGA
>SKNG01000145.1 GCA_007120685.1 Paracoccaceae bacterium
CAGACAGGAGCGATCGAGCCGTGACCAATGATGGCGTCAAGTTCTCGTCAAGCGGCTCGCGGCCTTTGTTCGGCACGCCGCTTCTTTCCGGCGTCATGGCCTCGGTGGCCGACATCGCGCTTCTGGTGGTGCCCTCGGGGCTGATCCGCGCGGCCATGGCGGGGGGCGACAGTCGCAACTTTTCCGAAGTCGCCGGCTGGCCGGGCCAGGAACTGGACGCGCTGATTGATGACGACTCGGCCCGGAAGATTGCCCGGCGTCTGGCCGAGGTTGTCGCTCTGAAGGACGAAGGGGCGGGCGACGCTGTTCTTTGGGCGGAACTGATCCACGAACTGCCCAACACCGAGAATTTTCCGGTGCGCTACTCGCTGCACTGGCTGCCCGAGGAAGAAGCGATCCTGATGCTGGGCCGCGACCAGCGCCCGATCATCGAGATGCAGCAGCAGCTGCTGAATGCCCAGGTCGCCATGGAGCGCGACTACGAGGCCCAGCGCGAGATGGACACGCGCTATCGGCTGCTGATGGATTTCACCACCGATTGCATCGTTATCGTGGCCATGAAGAACGGCCGCATCTTGGATCTGAACCATCACGCCGCCGCCATGCTGGGCGGCGCGCGGGCCGATCTGATGGGTGCCGATTTCACCCGCCAGTTCCTTGTAAGCGAAGGCGAGGATCTGCTGGGCGAACTGGCCGCCATGCAGCGTTCCGGCGGCGAGCCGCGCCAGGCGGAAACTGCGCGCAACAATCTGCCGTTGCGCCTTCACGGCCGCCTGTTCCGCGCCGCCGGCGAGCGGCTGGTGCTGTGCAGGATGGAGCGCGCCGATCTGACCGGCGTCGCCGCCGGGCCGTTGGCCGACGATCTGGACCAGCTGTTCTACAAGGGCGTCGATGCCATTGTCTTTACCGACAAGGACGGCGGCATCGTGGCGGCCAGCGATGCCTTCCTCAACATCACCGACGCGGTGGGCATCGACGCTGTGCGCGGCCGGTCGCTGGGCGATTTTCTGGTGCGCGGGGCCATCGACCTGAAGGTGCTTCTGGAAAACGCCCGCCGCGCCGGGCATTTGCGCAGCTACACCACCAAGCTGGTCACCGATTTCGACGCGCAGGTCGCGGTGGAAATGTCGGCCACCTGGCTGGGCGACCGCTCTGATCCGCGCCTGGCGCTGATCATCCGTGACACCAGTTCCTCGCTGGCCGTGCGCAGCGACCTGTCTCTGGGTGAGGACAACATGCGCGGGGTGATGGAGCTTGTCGGCTCGACCACGCTGAAGGATATCGTCGCCGAAACCACCAATGTCGTCGAACGCATCTGCATCGAGACCGCTATCGAACTGACCCGCAACAACCGCGTCGCCGCGGCCGAGATGCTGGGCCTCTCGCGCCAGTCGCTTTACGTCAAGCTGCGCAAATACGGGCTGCTGAGCCGCGAGGAAGAGTAGCCCCTTTCTGCCGCCCCTTCGGTCCCTGCCGAGGCGCCGCCCCACCGGGCGGCGCTCTTTCCTTGCGCCGCGCCTGCCAGCGCGGCGGGGCGTCGATGACAGGTTGAGGAAAGGGTGGCGCATCATTTCCCCCGGCAGCGTGATCTATGTCAATTAGGCTTGTCATAATTTGTGTCAAGTTGAATGGACAAAATTGGGGAGATCCGTGATGCGCATCGTTTTTGTCCATCCCAACTATCATTCCGGCGGCGCCGAGATCGCCGGTAGCTGGCCGCCGGCCTGGGTGGCCTATCTGACCGGACATCTGCGCCGCGCGGGTTTCGACGACATCCACTTCATCGATGCGATGACCAATCACATAGACCACCCCACGCTGCGCGCCCGTCTGGCCGAATTGCAGCCCGATGTGGTCGGCACCACCGCCATCACGCCAGCCATCTACGAGGCCGAGGAGGTGTTGCGCGATGCGATGGAGGTGGTGCCGAACGCGCTGCGTGTGCTGGGCGGCATCCATGCCACCTTCATGTATCGGCAGGTGTTTTCCGAGGCACCCTGGGTCGATGTGGTGGTGCGCGGCGAGGGCGAGGAGATCTTCACCAACCTGATGACCGCCGTGCGCGAGGGGCGCTGGCCCGAGGACCGCAAGCACATTCACGGCCTGGCTTTTCGCGATGGCGAAGAAATCGTCGCGACCCCTGCTGCAAGCACGGTCAAGGATCTCGATGCCATCGACCCGGACTGGACCATTCTGGAATGGGACAAATACATCTACGTGCCGCTGGGCGTGAAGGTGGCGATCCCCAACATGGCGCGGGGCTGTCCCTTCACCTGTTCCTTCTGCAGCCAGTGGAAATTCTGGCGCGACTATCGGGTGCGTGATCCGAAGAAGGTCGCGGATGAGATCGAGCGGCTGGTGAATGACCATGGCGTCGGCTTCTTCATCCTCGCCGACGAGGAACCGACCATCAACCGCAAGAAATTCATCGAATTCTGCCAGGAGCTGATCGACCGCGATCTGCCGCGCCGCATCCAGTGGGGCATCAACACCCGCGTCACCGACATCATGCGCGACAAGGAGTTGCTGAGCTTCTACCGCAAGGCCGGGCTGGTGCATGTTTCGCTGGGCACCGAGGCGGCGGCGCAGTTGAAGCTGGATCAGTTCAACAAGGAAACCACCGTCGCCGAGAACAAGGAGGCGATCCGCCTGCTGCGCGAGGCCGATATCTTTGTCGAGGCGCAGTTCATCGTCGGTCTGGACAACGAGACGCCCGAGACGCTGGAAGAAACCTATCGCATGGCCTGGGACTGGCAGCCGGATCTGGCCAACTGGGCGATGTACACGCCCTGGCCCTTCACGCCGCTCTTTCAGGAACTGCGCGATCAGGTCGAGGTTTACGATTTCTCGAAATACAACTTCGTGACGCCGATCATGAAACCTGCCGCCATGACCCGCGGCGCGCTGCTGGAGGGGGTGCTGAAGAACTATCGCCGCTTCTACATGCAGAAGGCGCTGTTCCACTATCCGTGGCGCGGCACCGGCTATCGGCGGCGCTACCTGCTGGGCTGCCTGAAGGCGTTTCTGAAGGCCGGGGTGGGGCGGACCTTCTATGACCTTGGCAAGCACGGCTATTTCAAGCCGGTCAAGCGCGACAATCTTGATTTCGGTTTTGACGAGACCCGCACCATCGCCGAGGCGCAGATGGCCGACTGGGAGGCCGCGGCCGACCGCGCCGCCCGCGCGGCGGAACGGCGCGAGGCGCTGCGCGCGCAAGGCAAGGCAAGGGCGGCCGAGCGGGCGGCGCAGGCCAGGGCTTGCGGCGGGGGCGACCAGCACCTTTCCGATGACGAGATCGCGGCGATGGAAGGCGCGCCGCGGTCCTTCCGCATGCCAAATGGTGCCGAGATCGACCGCACTGCTCATCGCGAACCGGCGGAATAGGCCATGACATTTGCTGACACAGCCAGAATCGGTCCCAACGCGGTGCTGCAGCACCTGCCGGTGCTGGACGCCGCCATCGGCGAGCGGCTGCGTGCGGCGCTGCTGCACCGCGCCGATGTGGCCGAACCGCCGGCCGATTCGGGCATGTTGCCGCAGGATCAGGTGGCGCGGCTCCATCGGGCGGTGCGGCTGTATCTGCCGGACCGCGCGCCGGCGATCCAGCGCGCGGCGGGGCTGGCGACGGGCGACTATATCCTGGCCCATCGCATCCCGCGCCGCGCGCAGGCGTTGATCCGGGCATTGCCGGCCTGGGCGGGGGCACGGCTGCTGGCCAAGGCGATTGCGAAACATGCCTGGACCTTCGCGGGTTCGGGCCGGTTCCGCGTGGTCTCGCACCGCCCGCTGACCTTCGAGATCGCGAACAATCCGCTGGCCGGCGCACTGGGGGCCGAGGCCGATATCGAGCCGCCCAACGTCTGCGACTGGCATGCGGCGGTGTTCGAGCGGCTGTTTTCAGTGCTGGTCTGGCCCTCGGTGCGCGTGGTGGAAACCGACTGCTGCGCCAGCGGTGCCCCGGCCTGCCGCTTCGAGTTGCACCCGTGACGCGCGCCGGTGCGGCCTGGAAACGGCCCTTCGAAGGGCCGTTCACGCCCGGCTGCGGACATGGTCTGCGGGTCAGCCGGCTGACAAGCCTCACGGGAGCCTGATCTGCCATCCTTCGGGAGCGGGGAGAAACGGGCCTTCGAAGGCCCGTTGCCCGGCTGCTATTCCAGCGCGTAGCCCGCGCCGCGCACGGTGCGGATGGGGTCGTCGCCACCCTGGGCGCAAAGCGCCTTGCGCAGCCGGCCGACATGCACGTCCACAGTGCGCGTATCGACATAGACGTCGCGGCCCCAGACCCGGTCCAGGAGCGCCTCGCGCGTCCAGACCTTGCCCGCCCGTTCCATCAGCGCGCCCAGCAGGCGGTATTCGGTGGGGCCCAGATGCAATTCATGCCCGGCGCGGGCAACCCGGTGCCGCTCGGTATCCAGCGTGATGTCGCCCACCTGCAGCACCTGACCCGATGCCGCCGGCCGCACCCGGCGCAGGTTCGCCCGCACCCGCGCCAGCAGTTCGGTCACCGAATAGGGCTTGACGATGTAATCGTCGGCGCCCGTCTCCAGCCCGCGCACGCGGTCGCCCTCCTCGCTGCGCGCCGAAACCATGATCACCGCCGCCGAGCGCGTCTCTGGCCGGGCCTTGATCTGCCGGCAGACCTCGATCCCCGGCAGCCGTGGCAGCATCCAGTCCAGAAGGATCACATCGGGCGGGTTCTCGGCTGCCTGCATCAGCGCCTCTTCCCCGTCCGAAGCCATGCTGACCCGGTAGCCGGCCGCCTGCAGGTTGTAGCGCAGCAGCGCACGCTGGGCGGGTTCGTCATCGACCACCAGAACCAGCGGCTTGTCGGCATCGCTCATCGGTTGCGGTCCTCGTCCTGCGCCACGCCCAGATCGACCGTGGCGGTGGAGACGCCCTTCACCCGCTCGCCCGGCCGCTCGCCGGTGACGCTGAACATCACCTGTTCGGCGCCGTCGGTTACCAGATCGCCCATCCGCTCGATGTTCTTGGCGATGAAGATGTAATGCAGGCAGGGCGTTATGCTGCGCGGGTCCTCCATCATGCGGGTGATGAATTCGCGAAACAGCGCGTTGGTCATGTTGTCGACCTCGACATCGCGGGCGATCACATCCTCGGCCAGTTCCACATCCCCGCGCGAAAACGCATCCAGCATGTCCTTCAGCATCTGCCGCACCTGCCGCGCCTGCCGCCGCAGCGCCGCGCCGGCGCCTTCGATCGCCGGGCTGGCAATCAGCACCGGCACCCGCTTGGCCATGTTCTTGGCATAGTCGCCCAGCCGTTCCAGCTCGCCGGTCATCTTCATCACCGCCACCGTGGCGCGCAGATCGTCGGCCTGCGGCTGGCGCAGCGCCAGCAGGCGGACCACCTGGTTGTTGATGTCTTCCTCCAGCGCGTCGATGATCTTGTCGTCGCGCACCACCCGGGCGGCCAGATCCTCGTCGCGGTCCTCCAGCGCCTGCGAGGCCAGCAGGATCGCCTCTTCCACGCGCCCGCCCAGGGTAAGCACATTCATCCGGATGCGTTCCAGGTCCTGATCGAAGACGGAATGGGTATGCGGTTTCATCATGCTCTTCGGGTTCCTGTTGCTGCCGGCCGGACGGTTTTCCGGGCGGCTGGAGGGGAATGGCGGTGGCTGGCGCCGATCACCGACACGGCAGCACCACGGTAAAGCTGCTGCCCTGGCCGGGCATGGAGCGGATGCTCAGGCGTCCGCGATGGCGGTTGACGATATGCTTGACGATGGCCAGGCCCAACCCCGTGCCGCCGTTTTCGCGCGCCCGGTCGCCGCCGACACGGTAGAAACGTTCGGTGACGCGGGGCAGGTGGATGGGGTCGATGCCGGCGCCGTAATCGGTGATGGAAATCTTGACCACCGGGCCGTCCATCCCCGGCGGCGGGGCGTCGCAGCGCTGCAGGCCGATGTCGATCTGCCCGCCGCCGGCACCGTATTTCAGGGCGTTCTCGATCAGGTTGTGAAACACCTGCACAAGCTGCGCGCGGTCGCCGGGCAGCATGTCGACATCGCTGTCGTCAGGCAGGGTGATGGCCACGCCTGCCGTTTCGATCTGCGGGCGCAGCGCGGCCAGCGTCGCCTGCAGCACCTCGGGGATCGAGACCGGATCGCGCGGGCGGATCTTCTCGGTGCTTTCCACGCGCGAAAGCGACAGCAGATCATCGACCAGCCCCGCCATGCGCCGGGCCTCGCGCGCCATGATGTCCAGAAATTCCTCGCGCGCC
>SKNG01000423.1 GCA_007120685.1 Paracoccaceae bacterium
CCGTCGCCTCGGGCACCCGCGCCTGCAGGATCGCCAGTTCCCGCTCGAAGCCGGGAAAGCCCACCCAGTGATAGAGGCAGCGCCGCTTGAGCGCGTCATGCACCTCGCGCGTGCGGTTCGAGGTCAGGATGACGATGGGCGGCTCGGCCGCCGTGACCGGGCCCAGTTCGGGGATCGTCACCTGAAAGTCCGACAGCGCCTCCAGCAGGAACGCCTCGAACGGCTCGTCGGTACGGTCCACCTCGTCGATCAGCAGCACCGGCGCACCTTCAGGATGCGGCTCCATCGCTTCCAGCAGCGGCCGCCTGATCAGAAACTCGTCCGAGAAAACTTCTGACTGCAGTGCCGCGCGGTCGCGGACCCCGGCGGCCTCGGCGGTGCGGATGGCGATCATCTGCGCGGCGAAGTTCCACTCATAGATCGCCGAGGCCGCATCCAGCCCCTCGTAGCACTGAAGCCGTATCAGCCGCCGCCCCAGCGCGGCGGCCAGCGCCTTGGCGATCTCGGTCTTGCCGACCCCGACCTCGCCTTCCAGAAACAGCGGCTTTCCCAGCGCCAGCGAAAGGAAGACTACCGTGCCAAGCGCCCGCCCGCAGACATATTTCTGTGCCTTGAGCGCCGCGATCGTATCGTCGATGGATGCTGGAATTGATGTCAAAAGAACTGCCTCTGACCGTTTTTACATTCGCTGTAGAAGCGAAGGATAGAGCTGTCCATGGGTTTTTCCCCCTAACAAGGACATCCAGAACGATGCGATTACCGACCTCCCGTAACGGGGCGCGGCTTGTCAAGTGTGCTTTCGATTTGGTCGGCGGAATGGTGATTGACGGGACAGGGTGCGCATAAGTCCGATGGAAGCGCCTGGAACCCGTCACCAATGTGCAGAGTCCGGACAGGAGTGTTATCGCAAAGAGGTCGCTCAGGGTCTGTCGTGCCACGCTTTGCACCCCGATCAGGAAGTTGTCTTGGCTGCGGCACCAAGCCGTCTTTACATAACCATAAATATAGTTATGATACGAGCATGAATGATCCGGTGACTTCCAGACAGATCGCTCAGGCGCTTGCCTCGTTGGGGCACGAAGCGCGCCTCGGGGTCTACCGGGTACTTGTGCGCGCTGGGGAGGCCGGGCTCAGCGTTGGGCAACTGGTCGAGGAACTGGGACTTCCGGCGTCGACACTCGCGCATCACTTGCGCATGCTTGTTCAATCGGGCCTCGTGATCCAGGAACGCAAGGGGCGCGAGGTCATCAACCGCCCGGATTTTGCGGCGATGGTCCGGATTTCCGCCTATCTTCAGGAAGAGTGCTGCGCCGGCGTGAAGCGCCGGACCGATGCGGCATAGCTCTTTTTTTCCCTAATAAAACTAGATCACTGGAGATTTCGTGATGACTGAAGTATCAGCCGCCTCCGAACCCGGCATAGGCGTCATGATCCGGCGGTCGGCTTCGCAACAGCGTGTCTGGTTGGCCAGTCTGGCGATCCTGCTGGTGCTGACCCTGCTCGATGTCGGGCAGGCGATGGCCAGCGCCCGGTTCGTGGCCGATGCGCTGTTTGGCACGGCGCCGTTCCTGATCCTGTCCATCGTTGTCGCGGCCTATGCCACGGCCAGCGGGGCCGACAACCTGATCGCGCGGGTCTTTGCCGGCTCGCCCCTCACAATGATAGCGCTGGCCGCGGCCTTTGGCGGGCTGTCGCCCTTCTGTTCCTGCGGCGTGATCCCCTTGATCGCAGCGCTTCTGGCCATGGGCGTTCCATTGTCGGCAGTCATGGCCTTCTGGCTGGCGTCGCCCGTCATCGACCCGTCGATGTTCGTGCTGACATCAGGGCTTCTGGGTGTCGAATTTGCCATTGCCAAGACGCTCGCCGCCATCGGCCTTGGGCTTTTCGGTGGCTATGTCACCTTCACTCTGACCCGCGCGGGCAACCTGTCCGACGCGCTGCGCCCGGGCGTGGGCAACGGTGGTTGCGGGGCATCGTCGCTGCGCGGGTCCGGTATGGTGGCCTGGCGCTTCTGGCAGGACGTCCCGCGCCGCGCGAAATTCCGGAAAGAGGCCCTGTCCATAACGCTTTTCCTGATGAAATGGCTTACCCTGGCCTTCCTGCTGGAAAGCCTGATGCTGGCCTATGTGCCGGCCGACTGGATCGCCTCGGCCCTCGGTGGCCAAGGCTTCGCTCCCGTTCTGACCGCGACGCTTGCCGGCGTTCCGGCCTATCTGAACGGCTATGCGGCGCTGCCTTTGGTATCGGGGTTGATCACGCAGGGCATGGAACCGGGCGCGGGGTTGGCATTCCTTGTGGCCGGGGGCGTCACTTCGCTGCCCGCGGCCATCGCCGTCTTTGCGCTGGTGAAGCGGCGCGTCTTTGCGCTCTACATCGCCCTCGCCCTGGTCGGATCGCTATCGAGCGGGCTTCTGTATCAGGCCTGGCTGTCATGAGCGGCGGCATCAACCATATCCTCTGCGGTGTCGATGGCTCAGCCCCGGCCTGCATCGCGGCCGAGCGGGCAGCCAATCTGGCGGTTGCATTGGGTGCCCGATTGTCCTTTGTCGCCGTCGCCCGCGCAATCGTTCCTGATGAGGCGCTGGTCGGTTACATGCGCGACGAGGGCCTTGGGGAAGCGCCGGTTCCGCTTCTTCCGCAGGCCGCCGAAAGCTGTCTGGACATGGCGCTCACCAGGGCGACTGACGCAGGATACACGGGCGCAGCGCGCATTGTCCGAACCGGCAAGGTGGCACCGGCCCTGATGTCCGTCGCCGATGAGATCGGGGCTGACGCGATCGCCATA
The DNA here is from genome assembly GCA_007120685.1 of Paracoccaceae bacterium. GTDB lineage: Bacteria > Pseudomonadota > Alphaproteobacteria > Rhodobacterales > Rhodobacteraceae > Pararhodobacter. The sequence continues at coordinate 2,786 of SKNG01000423.1, forward strand.
GGCCGCCATCGGCGTTCGGGACTGCGTCGCGCTGTCGTCGGGTCGGTCGCCCAGGAGATTGCGGACCGCACGTCGCTGACCATCCTGTCCTACTGCTGCTAAGGCTGGGAGAAGGGCCATCTGTGCAGATGGGACCGAGGCGCGGCCCCGCCTGCGGCATCAAAACGCTCTCGCGGCAGCATGATGTTGGCCAGCGTGTAGCGGTCAGGCACCGTCAGTAATGCCGCCAGCCCTTCATTGAGAATGCCTGCCGGGCCACAATGGCGGCTGATCAGGCAATTGATGCCCTCGAGAAAGCACTCCACAAGGCCGAAATCGGGCTCGGGCTTGCGGATGAGCGCGCCCAGATTGATTGCCGCCGGGCATGGCGCCAGCGAAAAGCCGCCCTGATAGCCGCGCGTGGCATCAAGATAGCCGAACTTCGCGTCCGGCGGGCAGAGGCGGTTGAACACCATGGCCCGCACCAGCGCTTCGACCTTGAGCTTGCGCTTGCCGGAGCGGAGGGCGCGGCCCAGAGCCTGGTCGAAGCCAAGCTCCTTCCACCGCTCATGCGACGCGAAGACATCGCCATGGGCGCGTGCGGGCACATGGATGATCTCGAACTTGGCGGGCTCATCGCGGCCGGCTTGCCAGCTAGTAGCGAAGCCGGTTGATTGGCTCGGGACGCAAAGGCACCGGCGGAAAACGGGCTTTGGAAAGCCCGTTTGCACGCGCCTTCGAAGGCGCGTTACCCGGCACCTGCCAAAGCGACCCGGCGGGAAACGGGCTTACCGGCGCCGCATCCGCTGCAACAGTGCCAGCGACACATAGCCGTCCGGCGCCATGCCATTGGCCGACTGCCAGTCGCGCACCGCCGCCAGCGAGCCTGAGCCGATGATCCCGTCGATCTCGCCCTGGTAGAAGCCCGCGCGCTGCAGATGGCGCTGCAACTCCTGGCGTTCATCGGCGCTCAGCGGCCGGTCGTCGCGCGGCCAGGCGGTCACGAAATCGCCGCCCCCGCGCAGCCGGTCGGCCAGATGGGCGATGGCGATCGCATAGGCATCGGCGTTGTTGTAGCGCTTGATGACATTGAAATTGCGGAAGGTCAGCAGCGCCGGGCCGCCCGCGCCGGCGGGGAACATCAGCGTCGCCTCGCCGGAGCCCGGCAGGCTTTGCCCGCGCTGCGCCTGAACCCCCAGCGCCCGCCAGGCATCCACCCCGCGCCGCGAGCCCGCCAGTCGGTTGTCGAAGCCGCTCGGCAGGCGCACCTCGACAATCGCGGGCTGCCCGGCCTGCCAGCCGAAGCGTTGCAGATAGGCCGCCGCCGAGGCCAGCGCGTCGGTGGGATCGTCCGACCAGATGTCGCGCCGCCCGTCGCCGGTGAAATCCACCGCATAGGCCAGATAGCTGGTGGGGATGAACTGCGTGTGGCCCATCGCCCCGGCCCAGCTGCCGATCATCCGGTCCGGCGTGGTATCGCCGGCTTCCAGTATCTGCAGCGCAGCGATAAGCTGCTGCTCGAAGAACGCCCGCCGGCGCCCGTCATAGGCCAGCGTTGCCATCGCCTCGATGATCGGCGTATTGCCGCGCAGCCGGCCGTAAGAGCTTTCCAGCCCCCAGATCGCCACCACCACCTCACGCTCCACCCCGAAACGCTCCTCGATGGCGGCCAGGGTGCGGGCGTGGTCGCGCAGCGCGGCGCGGCCGTTCTCGATGCGGGTGTCGGACACCGCGGTGTCAAGATAGGCCCAGATCGGGCGCGAGAATTCCGGCTGATGGGCGTCACGGCGCAGCACATCCTCGTTATAGCCGATGCTGGCAAAGGCACGGTCGAAGGTGCGCGCTCTGATCCCCTCGCCCAGCGCGCGGGGGCGGAAGGCGCCGATCCAGCGGTCGAAACCGGCCGGGCGCGTGGCCGGGGTGGCGGTGGCCAGCCGTGTGGCCTCGACCGGGCGCGGCGCCGGATGCGGCGAACGGTCGATGAAGGCATTCACCCCGCCACAACCGGCAAGGGCGCTGATGACAATCCCTAGGGAGGCCGCGCGCAGCAACATGGGTCACCTGTTTGCTTGTTTTGTTTCCTGCTCGGGAACGATCATAGCGCAAAACCGCAGGCCGATAAAGCGCGCCGCGCTCAGGCAAGCGGAACCACGCAATCGCAGATGCGCAGGCTGACGCGCTGGCCGATCTCGTGCTGCGCGCCGGGGCCGGAGATGACGATCATGCAGCGCTCGCCCTCCTGCACCCAGTAGATCTGGTCATGGCCGCGAAACTCGCGCCCGGTGATCACGGCGGGGCCGTTCGGGTTCGGCTCCAGCATGATCTGTTCGGGCCGCACTGCCAGCGTCACCGCGCCATTGGCCGCACGCGACAGCGGCAGGTTGCCAAAAGCGGTATCGGCATTCATGCCACTGGCCGTGCCGGTCAGGATGTTCGACCGGCCGATGAAATTGGCGACGAATTCGGTGGCGGGGTTGCGGTAAAGCTCGTCGGGGGTGCCGATCTGCACCACGCGGCCGGCATCCATCACCGCAATCCGGTCAGCGAGCGCCAGTGCCTCCTCCTGGTCATGGGTGACAAGGATGCCTGCCGAGCCCGAGGATTTCAGCAGCTTGCGCACCTCTTGCCGGGTTTCCACCCGCATCTTGGCGTCAAGGTTGGAAAACGGCTCGTCCAGCAGGATCAGCCGCGGCGCCACGGCCAGCGAGCGCGCCAGCGCCACGCGCTGCTGCTGGCCGCCGGAAAGCTGATGGGGCTTGCGCAGGCCCAGCCCCTCCAGCCCCACCAGGCGCAGCATTTCCTCGGCCCGCGCAGTGGCCTGCGCCCGGCTCATCCCGCGCAGGCCGAATTTCACGTTTTCCAGAACATCCAGATGCGGAAACAGCGCATAGTCCTGAAAGACGAAGCCGATGCCGCGGGCCTCGGGCGGCAGGCCGGTGATGTCGCGGCCATCGAGCCGGATGCGCCCCTCGTCTGGCGCCTCGAACCCGCCGATCATGCGCAGCGTCGTGGTCTTGCCGCAGCCCGAGGGGCCCAGCAGCGCCAGCAACTCCCCCTCGCCAAGTGACAGGCTCACCCGTTCCACCGCCGCGCCCTGCGCATGGTCAAAGGTCTTGCGCAGGCGTTCGACTTCCAGCAGCGGCTTGGCGGGCCTCTGCCGAAAGCCCAGCGGCGAGGCATCGGCGGGCATGCGGAAGGACAGGATCTTCGGGCGTTCGTTCATCGCTCACTCTCCGGCCTTACGGTCATGGCGCAAAACCACGCCCACGAAAAGCCCCGAGAAAAGGATGATCGCCGCGGCATGGGGGGCGGCGTCGATCAGCATCCCCTCTGACGTGCGTGAGAACATGGTGATCGCCAGCGACCGGAAGCCGGTGGGCGCCAGCAGGAAGGCGATGGGCAGTTCCTTCATGGCGATGACGAAGACCAGCACCATGCCGGCAACGACACCCGGGCGGATCA
>SKNG01000153.1 GCA_007120685.1 Paracoccaceae bacterium
CGACGCCCGGACCCACCCGGCGCCGCACCACCCGCAGTCCGTCCGGACCCCGCCGCGGCGCCGGCCTGCGCCGCGCCGCCCGAGGCCGCACCCGGCTTGGGCACGACCACGCGCTTGCGTTTGGTCTCGACCACCACCGACTTCGTACGGCCATGGCTGAAGCTCTGCTTCACCTGACCGGGGCGCGCGCCCTTAAGCCCGAGGGGTTTCTTGTCGTCGGTATCGCTCATGCGTCCTGTCAATCCTTCCCGGCGTCCATCACGCCGACCTGCCCGCGCATCGACGCGAGCCTTGCCGCTTCCTCTACTACACGCGCAGTCAGACCGCCAGCGGACAGCGCGGCGTGTATCACAAATTCCCGGCCAAAGGCCATGCCCAATTCCTGCGCGTTCAGGCAGGTAACATGGGCGCTACCCTCTGGCGGGCGCAGTTTCGTCAGCCCCCGGGGCGAGCCGTCGGCGGCCTGAACCAGCACTGCCACCGCGTCGCGCAAGAGCTTGTCGCGCACCTTCTCGTACCCCGCCACCGCCGAGCCGCCGCGCCGCGCCAGCGAGATCAGCTCGATCACCCGCCGGGCCAGTTGCGCCTCGATGACCGCGGCCAGCGCGCCGGGGCTTTCCAGCCCGTCGGGCAGTGTCACCGGCGCCCGCGCGGCCCGGGCGAAAAGCCGCTTGCCCACCGCCCGGTCAAGCGCCTGGGGCGTGGCCGTCACCCAGATGCCGCGCCCCGGCAGCTTGCCCGCCACATCCGGCGCCAGCACCCCGTCCGGCCCCCGAACGAAGCGGATCAGACCCGCCGCCGGCCGGCTTTCGCCGCTGACGATGCAGCGCCGTTCCGGCCCCGCCGCGCGGTCCTTGTCCCTGCCGCCCCGGGCCATCGCCATCCCCGCAACGCGCCCGTTCTACCCCGGCGCGGCCCGTTCAGACCCGCGCCTCGGCGGGCTCGGCGTCCACGCCTTCGCCCTCGGCTTCCGCATCGGCCGCCGGTTCCAGATCGGTGGGATCCACCCAGCCCAGCATCACCCGGGCGGTCATCACCATGGTCTGGGCCTCTTCCAGGCTGACGTCAAAGGGCTCCAGAATGCCGTCATCCTTCTTGCGCTCGCCATTCTCGGTGGTCCAGCCGCCGGCCAGTTCCCAGTCGGCGCAGGTGGCGAAATCCTCCAGCGTCAGCACGCCGTCCTTGGCCAGCGCCTCGACCATCTGCGGCGTCAGCCCCTCGAAGCCGATCAGCGTGTCATCCGCGCCCAGGCTGCGCGCGTTCTCCAGCGCGGCGGTGTTGATCGCCTCCAGCTTCTCGCGCGCGCGGGCCTGCAATTCTTCCGCCGTGTCCTCGTCGAAACCGTCGATGCTCAGCAACTCGTCCAGTTCGACATAGGCAACCTCTTCCAGTTCGGTAAAGCCTTCGGCCACCAGAAGCTGCGCCATCAACTCGTCGATATCGAGCGCATCCATGAAAAGCTGCGTGCGCTCGGCGAATTCGGCCTGGCGGCGCTCGCTTTCCTCGGCCTCGGTCATGATGTCGATATCCAGCCCGGTCAACTGGCTGGCCAGCCGCACGTTCTGGCCGCGCCGGCCGATGGCGAGCGACAGCTGCTCGTCGGGCACCACCACCTCGATGCGGGCGGCATCCTCGTCGATCACCACCTTGCTGACCTCGGCCGGCTGCAGGGCGTTGACCAGAAAGGTTGCCTGATCCTCGTTCCAGGGGATGATGTCGATCTTCTCGCCCTGCAACTCGCCGACCACGGCCTGCACACGGCTGCCGCGCATGCCGACGCAGGCGCCCACCGGGTCGATGGAGCTGTCATAGCTGATCACCGCGATCTTGGCGCGGCTGCCGGGGTCGCGGGCCACCGCCTTGATCTCGATGATGCCGTCATAGATTTCCGGCACTTCCATCTTGAACAGTTCCGCCATGAATTCCGGCGCCGTGCGCGACAGGAAAATCTGCGGGCCGCGCGCCTCGCGCCGGACATCCTTGACGTAGCAGCGGATGCGGTCGTTGGGGCGATAGGTCTCGCGGCCGATCTTCTCGTTGCGGCGCAGGATACCCTCGCCCCGGCCGACATCGACAATCACATTGCCGTATTCCTCGCGCCGGACCAGGCCGTTGATGATGGTGCCCTTGCGGTCCTTGTATTCCTCGTACTGGCGGTCGCGTTCGGCCTCGCGGACCTTCTGCAGGATCACCTGCTTGGCCGATTGCGCGGCGATCCGGCCCAGATCCACCGGCGGCACGGCCTCGTGAAATTCGTCGCCGATCTGCGGCGCGCCGGCCTCGGCCGGGTCGATGCGGGCGCCGTCACGCAGCCAGTATTCGTCACGCCCCGATTTCGGCGCGGTGAAATAGGGTTTCGCCTGATCGACGGTGAACTGGGCGTGGTGATTCTCCATCTCCTCGTCGGCGGTGACGGTGCGCACGCGGGTAAAGGTGGCCCGGCCGGTCTTGCGGTCGATGGACACATGGATGTCCATGTCGGCGCCGTAACGCGACTTGGCGGCGCGGGCGAGGCTCTCCTCCATCGCCTCGATAACCAGCGCGGGGTCGATCAGCTTTTCGCGCGCCACGGCCTCGGCCGTCTGCAGAAGCTCCAGCTGGTTGGCAGAGGTGATTGCCATGTCTCACTCCTCCTCGGAAGCGGTGTCGGTTTGAATCTCGTCAAAGGCGCCTTCGTCGATGGCACCGGCATCCTTGCGCGCGCGCAGCGTTTCCTCGATCAGCGCGTCGGTCAGCACCAGCTTTGCATCCGACAGCCAGTCGAAGCGCAGCCCGATGGTGACCGGCTTGCCCTGATCCTCGATCTCGATCAGCACCTCGTCATCTTCGGTGCCCATCAGCACGCCCTTGAAGCGCCGCCGCCCGTCGATCAGGTCAGCGGTTTCCAGCCGCGCCTCGTGCCCTTCCCAGGCGTCGAAATCCTTCAGCCGGGTCAGCGGGCGGTCGATGCCGGGGCTGGACACTTCCAGCGTGTAGGCGTCTTCCAGCGGATCCTCGACATCCAGCACGGCCGAAACCGTGGTGGAGATCTCGCCCAGCTCATCGACCTCGATCCCGCCTTCGGGCCGGTCGGCCATGATCTGCAGGGTGCGGGTCTTGCCGCTCATCAGCCGCAGGCGCACCAGGTCGAACCCCATGCCCTCGATCACCGGGCGCACGATGGCGGCCAGCCGCCGGTCGATGGCGGTGCGGGCGACAAGATCGCCGGTTGTGTCGCTGTGATGGTCGTGGCTTTCCATGGCGGTCCAGAAGGCGAAAGGGTCCAGAAACGAACAAACGGGCCGTAGCGGGCCAGAAACGAAAAAACGGGCCGTAGCGGCCCGTGCATCTGTCCGGTGGAGCCTGCGGTGTGGAACCCGCAAGCGCCGCTGTTGGGTGCGATATAGGCGCGGCTGGCCGGAAACGCAAGCGGGATTCGGCGCCCGCCTGTCGTACCGCTTCAGATTGATCGCTTCGGCAGGCGCGGGGTGACGCGCCTTCGAAGGCGCGTCGAACGGGCTTTCCAAAGCCCGTTTCCCTTCGATGTCCGGGCGTTCCGGGCCAATCGACCGGTTTTCATGTCAGAATCCCAGCGAGCGCGCCTCGTAGCGCAGCCGGTCCATGACCCGCACCAATTCGCCCGCGATGCCGGGCTCGGACAGCGCATGCCCGGCCATCGGCACCAGCGTCATCCGGCTGCCGGGCCAGGCAGCATGCAACCGATGCGCCGTCACCGGCGGGCAGATCATGTCGAACTGCCCCTGCACGATCGCCCCGCGCACCCCTTCCATCAGCCCGATCCGCTCCAGCAGCTGCCCGTCCTGATCGAAAAAGCAGCCATGGCGGAAATAGTGGTTTTCCAGCTTGGCAAAGGCGCGGGCATAGTCGATGGGCGTTTCCTGCCCGCCGCGCTGGGTGACGCTGGCCAGCGCGTTCTCCCATTCCACCCACAGCCGGGCGAAACGGCTTTCCTGCGCAAAGACACCGGAAAACAGCCGCTTGGCGTAAGCGCCGATCAGATCATCGCGCTCGTCTTCAGGGATCGCGCCGGCGAAGCGGTCCCAAAGCGCGGGGTAGAAGCGCGCCGCGCCGCCTCCATAGAACCAGTCCAGTTCCGCCTGCGTGCCCAGAAACACCCCGCGCAGCACCAGAAAAGCCGCCCGGCCCGGATGCGCCTGCGCATAGGCCAGCGCCAGCGTCGCGCCCCAACTGCCGCCAAAGACGATCCAGCGCGCGATGTCCAGATCGGCGCGGATGGTCTCGATATCGCGCAGCAGATGCGCGGTGGTGTTCGCCTCGACGCTGGCGTGGGGGCGCGAACGGCCACAGCCGCGCTGGTCGAAGAGGATGATGCGGTAGTGCGCAGGGTCGAAGAAGCGGCGCATCATCGGGCTGGTGCCGCCGCCGGGCCCGCCGTGCAGCACCACCACCGGCACGCCGGCGGGGTTGCCGCATTGCTCGACATAGATGCTGTGCCCCTCACCCACATCCAGCATCGCCCTAGTAAAGGGTTCGACGGGCGGATAAAGCTGCGCGACCGCGCTGTTTTGGTCTGGGGCATTTTCCATCTTCTGCCCTATATACTCCTGCAGAAAGCCGGGCGCCACGGGGTTCCACCGGAATTGCCCCGGCCCCGGCGACAGCAAGGGAGCCGCGAATGACCAGCACGACCATCGATCCCGGCGAGATCGCCAAGTTCCAGGCGATGGCTGACGAATGGTGGGATTCGAACGGAAAGTTCCGCCCGCTGCACATGCTCAACCCCTGCCGGCTGGACTATATCACCAGCCAGATCGCCGCCGAATTCGACCGCGACCTGCGCGTGGCCCAACCGTTCCAGGGCTTGCGGCTTCTGGATATCGGCTGCGGGGGCGGGCTGCTGTCAGAGCCCATGGCGCGGCTGGGGGCGACGGTGGTGGGGGCCGATGCCGCCGAGCGCAACATTCCCGTGGCGCGGCTGCATGCCGAACAGTCGGGGCTGGAAATCGACTACCGCCACACCACGGCCGAGGCGATGGTGGCCGATGGCGAGCGCTTCGACGTGGTGCTGAACATGGAGGTGGTGGAGCATGTCGCCGACCCGCTGGCCTACCTGACTGCCTGCCATGACCTGCTGAACCCTGGCGGGCTGATGATCTGTTCGACGATCAACCGCAATGCGAAAAGCTTCGTGATGGCCATCGTGGGGGCGGAATATGTGATGCGCTGGCTGCCGAAGGGGACGCATGAATGGCAGAAATTCATCACCCCCGACGAACTTTACGACCTGCTGCGCCGCGCCGGCATGGACCCGGTGGACCGCAAGGGCATGGTGTTCAACCCGGTAAGCTGGTCCTGGTCGCTGTCGGCGCGAGACCTGTCGGTGAATTACGTCACGGCCTCGGTGCGGCGAGGGTGATCCGGTATCGGTTTGGGCTGCGAGTGTTCGTCACCTGACGGAAAGGGAAAGCGCCCCGTGTCATGCTGTCGCAAGCAGCGGCTATCTGACTGCCTGCTTTCGTAGCTGGCTCGGCAAAGAACGCCCTCCAAACTTGCTTTGGCGCCCGCCAAGGGCTTCAAGTAATCATCGAGTTTCCTTTGCCGGTCGGCGAATACCGCTTTGACTTTTCAGAGCGGTCGCGCGGTTCACTGTGCGGCAGCGCACAGGGGTTGCGGGGGCGGCGGCACTTTATTTCGCCGCCCCCGCGCGCCATCTTGGCAACAATAGCCAGAGGGAGTTCGCCCATGACCTTCAGACCCGTCGCCGCCACCAGCCAGGCCCGCCCCACGATGGAGGGGGCAGGCGTCCACCTGCACCGCGTCTTCGGCTTCAGCGACCCCGCGCTGACCGATCCCTTCCTGATGATGGATGACTTCCGCAACGACGACCCGCGGCTTTATTCCAAGGGCTTCCCCTGGCACCCGCACCGGGGGATCGAAACCATCACCTATGTGCTGGAGGGCGAGGTCGAACACGCCGATTCGCTGGGCAACCGCGGCCTACTGGGGCCGGGCAGCGTGCAATGGATGACCGCCGGATCGGGCATCGTGCATCAGGAAATGCCCTCGGGCGATGCGCAGGGGCGGATGCACGGCTTCCAGCTCTGGGCCAACCTGCCGCGCAAGCTGAAGATGACCGATCCGCGCTATCAGGACGTGGGGTCCAGCGAGATCCCGGTCGAGGGGGACGAGGACGGCACGCTGGTCCGCGTCATCATC